>JBCNPS010000030.1:0-24145 GCA_039593235.1 Chitinophaga sp.
GTAACACTGGGTTTTAAAATGCCCTGAACTGGTGAGTGTATTGCGCAAAAGAAACAGACATGCAAAGGAATGTAACATTGGTGGCAGCCCTGGCTGCCACTGTTTTTTTATCATCTTTTACGCCCGTAGTTAAAAGGGATGATAAACGGCAAAAAGAGCAACAGATCCTGGTAGCGGTAGGCAAAATGCTTGCTGCAAAACATTATCATCCGAAGGTGATAGATGATACTTTTTCCGGTGAAGTATGGGAGGCGTACCTGGCGCAGCTGGACCCGGATAAATGCTTCTTTTTGCAGGAAGATATTACCGCACTGGAAAAATATCGCCGGCAACTGGATGAAGAAATAGCAGGGGCAGTGTCCATGGAATTCTTCACTGCTGCATCCGCGCTTTTTATGCAACGGTTGGCAGAAGTAGAAACGGAATACCAGCAGGATCTATCCGCGCCTATGCATTTTGATGTAAAGAATGAAAGCTGGCAGAAGGCAGATCATTACCCGGCTGATAAAAAAGAACGTATCTATAACGGATATTGCTACCTGAAATACCTGGTGTTGCGGAATTTTATATTGTTGCAGGAACAGCAATACAAAAAGGGGACTACAGTAGCTACGGAAGCGGCGGCCCGTGAGAAAACCCGGCAGCAGCTGCGCCGGAGTATAGCAGGTACTAAAGTGAGTCTTACCGAAGAAAAACAATTCAATGCTTTCGTGAATGTAATTGTGCGGATCATGGATCCGCATACAGATTATTTCCCACCAGCAGCAGTACAATCTTATTACAATGAGTTGCGTAACCACTTTATTGGCATTGGTGTGCAGCTGCAACAGGAAGATGGGATGACAAAAATAGTAAGCCTGGAGCCAGGTGGCCCGGCTGAAAAAAGCGGTCAACTGCATCCTGGTGATAAGCTGCTACAGATCGGCGCGGGTAATGCCGCCCGGCTTACAGACATCGATGGCATGCTGCCTTCTGAAATATCGGCCCTGATCAGGGGAGAGAAAGGCACAGCGGTGAAACTGATGGTTAAGAAGGAAATCGGTGCGCTTGACACAGTGTCGCTGACCAGGGATGAGATTGTGCAGGAAGAAGGCTTTGCGCGGTCGGCCATTATCCGGGAAGGCGGGCATAAAACGGGCTATATTATGCTGCCAAAGTTCTATACAGACCCTACCGGCCGCACAAACGTGCATTGCGCCAAAGATATTGCTGCGGCTGTTGCCGCGCTGAAAGCAGAAAATGTTAATGGTATTATACTCGATCTCCGGTCCAACGGTGGCGGTTCCCTGGATGAAGTGATCCGTATGGCCGGGCTCTTTATCAAGGCCGGACCAGTAGTACAGGTAAAAGATAATACCGGTAACATAAATGTGCTGAACGACCGCGACAGCAGTCTTTTGTATGATGGTCCACTGACGGTGATGGTGAATGAAATGAGCGCTTCTGCAGCAGAGATATTTGCGGCTGCTATACAGGATTATCATCGCGGTATTATTATCGGCAGCAGCGCTACTTATGGCAAAGGCACAGTGCAATCAACCTTTCCCTTAGGTGCTCCTGAAGATGGATTACTGAAACTCACCTTCCAGCAATTTTATCGCATAAGCGGCGGCTCTACACAAATTAAGGGCGTAATACCGGATATTATACTACCCGATGTATATGATTTTATGAAGATCCGTGAAAAGGATAACGCAGATGCCCTGCCCTGGGGTCAGGTTCCGGCGGCTGACTATGTAGTTTGGAAAACATCGGGGAACATGCAACAGCATGAGACGGATACGGTATTTAACGCTATCAGGCAGCTTACACAGCAATTATACACCACCGCGGCTAAAAAGCCATTGAACCTGGCGGATTATACCGCGCAACAGAATGCCCGGCAGCAGGTGCAAAAAAGACTGTATCAATTGCAAAAATTACCTGCCGGTAAAGAACTGGATATAATACCGGTGAATACCGCCGGCACACGTCCGGTTTCAATAGAGAGCTACCAGGCCTGGATCAGCAAACTGAAACCGGATATATACATCGCCGCCGCGTTGAAATATACAACACCCTGATTCGTGAAATACCTGCTTCTGTACGGCTATTGACAGGCAGGTGAGCAGACTGGTGGCGTTTTAACGGAAAATTTATTTTCAAAATCTATAGTTCCTCCCTTTCGTTTCTTAGTCTTTATTATATAACCAAAAACGGAAGAATGCACGGCTCACTGACAATTGCTAATATCATCATTGAGAACAGGTGCTGTTTCCGCTTCAATGTTTACTCTCTGTAACAACATAAACTGACTATGAGTTTTATTTTAAAGACAGAAAACCTGTCTCACAGGTACAGCAATTCCTCCTGGGCCATACGCAATATCAACCTGGAAATAGCGCATACTGGTGTGGTAGGCTTGTTGGGTTCCAATGGCGCCGGTAAATCCACTACTATGAATATCATATGTGGCGCGCTCAACCAAAGTGAAGGGACGGTGTACATTAACGGCACCGATCTGAGGAAACATCCTGAAGCAGCAAAAAAGGACATTGGTTTCCTGCCACAGGTACCGCCCTTGTATCCTGATCTTACGATAGATGAATATCTCATATACAGTGCAGAGCTGAGGTTTATTGAAAAGAATAAAATAAAGGGAGCGCTGGACGAAGTAAAGGAGCGCTGCGGGCTGTCACATCTCAGTTCCAGGCTGATTGGGAACCTGTCTGGCGGTTACCGTCAGCGGGTGGGTATTGCCCAGGCGATTATCCATAAGCCCAGGCTGGTAGTGCTGGATGAACCCACGAATGGCCTGGATCCCAACCAGATTATTGAAGCCCGGAAGCTGATCAGGGAAATTGCGCTGGACCATGCGGTGCTTTTTTCATCGCATATCTTGTCCGAAGTACAATTGCTTTGTAAGGAAATTATCATGATAGAAGGAGGACGGATGATATTTTCCGATACGATGGATGCCTTTAACAATTATGTACAGCCGCATAGTGTGTTGATGCGCGTGGAGAACCGGCCGTCTGAAGAGTTGTTGTTAAAAATAGCAGGCGTCAGTAAAGTAGATTTCCTGAGCGATAAGCAAGTGCGTGTGTATTTCGATGGAGGAGAGGATATTACAGAACGACTGATGGCCGCCAGCATGGAATATCACTGGAAGCTCCGCGAAATTAACTTCGATAAAACACTGCTCGATGACACCTTCAAACAATTATCTGCCCAAACCAACCAGTAAATCAATAAGATGAAAATAATATTCAAGATAACGAGAACAGAGCTGCGGAATTTATTTTATTCTCCGGTAGCATGGTTCTTAATAATAGTATTCCTGATACAGTGTGCGATTTTTTATACTTACTCATTGGTTCCGATAGCTAAATGGCAGGATATAATGATGAGTAATAACCCCAAATTTAAGCCAGGTGGTCCGTCACTTACCGCGATCATTTTCCTGAGCCCGGGTAATGGTATCATAGGAAATGTACTGCAAAACCTCTACCTGTTTGTTCCTTTGCTCACAATGGGACTGATCAGCCGGGAAATCAATAATGGCTCTATCAAACTGCTTTATTCCTCACCTATTAAAATACGTCATATTGTATTGGGGAAATACCTGGCCATTATGATCTATAATCTTTTGCTGGTAGGCATAGTAGGGATATTTATGGTTTCAGCGGCGTTTAACATTGCTTCTGTTGATTACGGGTTACTGTTATCAGCAGCACTCGGCTTTTATTTGCTGGTATGTGCTTATACCGCCATCGGCTTGTTCATGTCGAGCCTTACTACCTACCAGGTGGTATCGGCTATCGGCACTTTTATCATCATTTTCGTGCTGGGTCGTATTGGTGGCCTGTGGCAGAAATATGATTTTATAAGAGACCTTACTTATTTCCTTTCTATGGTTGGTCGCACCGGGAAGCTGATGCATGGGCTGATCACTACCAAAGACGTGCTTTATTTCCTCGTTATCGTCTATATTTTCCTATCGTTTGCCATGCTGAAACTAAGGAGTGACCGGGAGTCGAGTCCATGGTATGTAAAGGCGGCAAAATATGTGGCAGTAATAGTATCCGCACTGGCCATTGGTTATATCACTTCATTACCTGCGCTGACCGGTTATTGGGACACGACTGCGCGTAAAACGAATACGCTGCGCCCGGCTACGCAGAAAATCCTGAAAGAACTGGGAGATGATCCGCTGGAGGTAACGCTCTATACCAATTTGCTGGGACCTGTTGCAGCAAAAGGATTACCTGAGGCGCGCAACAATTATCTGTCCACCGTTTGGGAGAATTACATCCGTTTTAAACCCGGTATTAAGTTCAACTATGAGTATTATTATAATGTAAAAAAGGGAGATAGTTCTATTTACAGGGGTTTTCCCGGAAAGACGCTGAAACATATTGCCGGGCAAATGGCAGATGGATATAATGTAGACATCTCCCTGTTTAAAACTCCGGAAGAAATACGTAAAATAGCTGACCTGGAGCCGGAAAATCTGCGAACCGTGATGCAGTTAAAATACAAAGACCGAAGTGTTTTTGTACGTACTTTCAATGATAACCAGTTTTGGCCGGAAGAAATGCATATGGCCGCCGCATTCAAAAGATTGCTGCAGGCAAAGTTACCCAAAGTATATTTTGTGACGGGCGACCTGGAACGCAATATTTATAAAGGTGGAGAACGTGAATTTGAATTGCATTCAACTTCAAAGTTATCCCGTTATTCGCTGGTCAACCTCGGGTTTGATGCAGATACTATTTCGTTGGATACACAGGATATTCCGGCTGACATCACCACCCTGGTGCTGGCAGATCCTAAAACGGAATTGAGCGCAGGGAGTATCAATAAGCTGAACCAGTATATTGCCAATGGCGGCAACCTGTTTATCCTCGGTGAACCGGGCAAACAACAGATCCTGAATCCCCTGTTAGGTAAATTAGGTGTGCAGTTGATGCCAGGCAACCTGGTACAACCTTCTGCCTATGAAATGCCGCATATGCTCACTCCTTATCTTACACCGGCGTGCGCTTATCTTTCTGAGGATCCACACCTGTTGGGGCTTAGAGAAAGTATACAGGAAAAAAATTATGATACGCTGACCGTACAGGTACCGGGGGGTACCGGTATCTCCATTGAAAACAATACTCCATTTACCGTAAAGCCCCTGCTGTCGACAGTAGCAGAAAAGAGTTGGCTGAAAATGGGACCATTGGTGGTAGATTCTGCCCAGGTGGTATTCACTCCGCAGGATGGTGATGTGAGGGCTGCTTTCCCGGTGGCAATTCAGTTAACCAGGCAGGTGAGTAATAAAGAGCAGCGCATTATTGTATGCAGTGACGCTGATTTTATGTCCAACATGCGAAATGGCGGTGGCTTTATGGGAACGGCTATTTATAGCTGGCTGGATTATAATGTGTTCCCGATCTATGATCAGAACACCAGGGCAAAGGATACGAAATTAAACATCAGTGCGGTAATGGCCAATGTATTGATCATTGTATACGTGTGGATACTGCCTGCTTTGGTATTAATTACAGGAATAGTGTTGCTGTTAAGGCGCAAGAGAAAATAATCGTTACGAAAAAAAGCGATCATGAACTTAGGTATAGATGAACAGACAATAGATGATCTCCGGATATTTGGTAAACGGAATGAAGGAGGGATTTACGACTTGTATAACCGCACATATACAAGAGGAGGAGAGGCTATGCTGAAGACGCTTTTCCAGCGGCCTTTGTCGGACCGGGAAGAGATCAACCGCAGGAGCAATATCATTGAGCATTTTGCGGCCCTGGCGATGGCGTTTCCTTTTGAGGCGGCCCTTTTCGATATGGCAGAAAAGTACCTGGTAAATGCAGAAGAGCTGGCCAGGAACCCGTCGCAACCCGGCAGCCTGGGAGAAAAGGATATTCAGAATGGTGTTGCTGCTGTGATTAATCTCCTGCAATATATGAAGGCGTTTATCGAAACACCGGGGATTATCCATATTGCAGCATACGAAAAGGAACGGAAGACCGTTGCGTCGGTAATTGCAGATCCTGCTTTTGAACCTGCGCTGAGAGAAAGCCTTAAAGGAAAGCTTTCCTACACGGCGGTAGCTGCATATGATGCGCTTTTCAGGTTGCGGGAATATGCCAGGATAAAGCAATTACTGGAGCAGATCTATTACCTGGATGTATATCTTTCGGTTGCTAAAATAGCTGTGGAGAAGAAATTCATTTTCCCCAGGGCACTTGAAAAAGGAACGGGGATCTTAAAACTGCAGGGTGTTTATCATCCCGAACTGACAAACCCTGTGAGCAATGACGTTTTAATGGACGCGCATAAAAATGTGATCTTCCTGACAGGTGCGAACATGGCGGGGAAATCCACCTTCCTGCGATCTGTGAGCACGGCGGTATACGTGGCACATGTGGGATTCCCTGTAGCCGCTGCATCCATGGAATTTTCTGTCCTGGATGGTATTTACACCACCATCAACCTGCCCGATAATCTTGGTATTGGCGCCAGCCATTTTTATAACGAGGTATTACGGGTAAAGAAAATGGCCATGGAACTGAACCAGGGTAAATCCCTGTTCATCGTATTTGATGAGCTGTTCCGCGGCACCAATGTAAAAGATGCACATGAAGCAACCGTGGAAGTGACCACTGCATTTGCCAAAAAGCGCAAGAGCCTGTTTATTATTTCTTCACATATCGTTGAAGCAGGCGTGGAATTGAAGTTGGAACCAACTATTGCTTTCCGGTACCTTCCCACGCATATGAATGGTCATCAGCCAACATATACTTACAGGCTCGAAGAAGGCATCACAGACGACCGGCACGGGATGATCATTATCCGGAACGAAGGTATCCTGGAGACATTAAAAAAAGGACGAAATAAAAAGATTCACCAGGCATAAATATATCTCTTCATACTTTGAAAGATTATGGGTTTTAATATAGATAAACAGACATTGGATGAGTTGAACCTGTTGGGGAAATTCCGGCATGGCTCCGTGTATGCGTTATTCAACAAAGTAAAAACCAGTGGAGGCGAACGGTTGCTCAACGAGATGTTCAACAGCCCGTTAACTGATGCCGCTATGATCAATGCGCGCAGCAATGTATTCGGCTTTTTCCAGGAATCAAAGCTGGTGTTCCCTTTTGATGTGCAGCAGATCGACCAGATGCGCGACTATCTGGACACAGGTACTTCCGGAAACCAGGTATTCTCATTGGTGGATATCCTCTTTAAGAAGCTGCTGGCTGATATTACCCGGGATGAACGTTATAAAAAGAAAATCCAGGGATTGCAAGCCACCATTATTACTTTAAACAGGTGCTATACTTTTGTGGAAAATACCTGGTCGCAACACAGCCCTTACACTGCACGCCTTAAAGCTGTCAAAGAAGTCCTGGAAGATAAACGACTGGAGAAACTGCGAAATATAGATATCTACAAAACGTTACCGGTTAAAACGCTGGCGTTTTATGATTACCTGCTGAAGCATGACCTGCATGAGGAGATGGAACAGATATTGGCTTTTATCAGCGAATTAGATGTAAATATAGCTGTGGGGCATGTGGCACAAATCAAAGGTTTCAATTATGCCAAAGCGCATCCGCAGGAAGCCAATATTTTATCGGCTGCCGGTTTGCATCATCCCTGTATTGACAAGGCTGTTGGTAATTCCATATCGCTGAACCATCAGCATAACCTGTTGTTTTTAACAGGCGCCAACATGGCGGGAAAGTCGACCCTTATGAAATCAGTAGGAATAGGTATGTACCTGGCACATATGGGATTCCCTGTAGCGGCATCGGAGATGGAATTTTCCATCAGGGATGGCATCTACTCTTCCATTAATGTGTCAGATAATATCAACCTGGGCTACAGCCATTTTTATGCGGAAGTGGTGAGAGTAAAGCAGGCCGCTGAGGCTACGGCCAGTGGTCAGAAACTATTGCTGATGTTTGACGAGCTGTTCAAAGGTACCAATGTGAAAGACGCCTACGATGGCACACTGGCGGTAACAGAAGCCTTCGCGGAATACAACGACTGCCTGTTTATTGTATCCACGCATATTATTGAAGTTGGTGAAGCATTGAAGCGCTGTGATAATATACAATTTGTATACATGCCAACAATAATGGAGGGCGCGCATCCACGCTATACTTACCAGCTGAAGCAGGGAATAACGGAAGACCGGCAGGGTATGATGATCATCAGAAATGAAGGAATACTGGAGTTGCTGGGAAATTGATTACGCTGTAGCGCAACCAGTATAGATATCAATACAATTGGTATACTTTATAAAAGCAGCCAGGCAGACCTGGTATTTCAGGTAATTAACTTAAAGGAGCTATTGTAGGTTATCCTGTAAAAAGAAAATCCGGCACAGGTTTTTGTACCGGATTTTCTTTTTAGGATGCATAAAGCGCCATATTTGAAATGCAAAACCGCCGGTTATTTATTACCCAGCGCTTCCACCAGTTTGCTTTCTATAACACCTTTGCCATCCGGTTCAAATCCCATTTCCTTTGCTACAATTTTGCCATCAGGATCAATCAGGTAAACGGTAGGAATAGCGGTAACGCCAAAGTTTTTAAGCGCTACCTTCTTGGTGTCCAGCACCTGCAACCAGGGCAGTTGCTGCGTTTTCAGCGCCTTCAGCCAATCGGCTTTGGATTGGTCGATGGAAACGCTTAACACCTCGAAATAATCCCCTTGATATTTTTTATAGATCTCCTTCATGTGTGGAAAGGATTTTATGCAGGGACCACACCAGCTTGCCCAAAAATCCAGCACAAGGTATTTACCTTTTAAACCCTCCAGGCTAAGCGGTTTTTCTTCAGGAGTATTCAAGGTGAAATTTTTAGCCTTCTGGCCTATGGCCGAATTTTTAATGCCGGTAATATAATCTCCCACTGTTTTTCCATATTCAGATTGCTGTCTTTTAGCAGAAAGTGTTTTATACATTCTTTCCAGTTCTTCTGTACTTAGCAGTTCCCTTCCATCGGTAGCCAGTACAAGTGCAGCAATATATGCATCAGGATCTGATGTAATGGTTTTTTCAATAAGCGGTATGGATTTCTCTTTATTCATGGCTTCCATTTCTTCGACGTACGCCTTAAATTCGGGTGATTTTTGCGTGAGACTATCGCCATACTTCTTTTTTAACTGCACACGGATGGCCGTTTCAATTTTATTCCTCTGGCTGATATATGCCTGGTAGTCTTCTGTAGCTTTCATGCCTGACAGGGTGCCGCTTTGCAACCCCTTCGCGATATCCACATTTTTCAGGTATACCACTCCAGGTCCGTCTATCACAATAGGAAATGGAGACACTCCTTTCTTCACTATCATATCATATTGATCGTACAACAGGGGCATCATATCTTTTTTGTACGGAATACTGAACTGGAAATTTCCGTTGTTGATAACGGCGGTATCGTATTTTATATCCTTACCGTAAACATACACTTCTTTATGTCCCTGTATATCTCCGGTTACCGTACCTTTTATAATCACCTTATCCTGTGCATTCAATGCTCCTGTAATGCATAACATACCAGCCAATGCACTTAATAAATTTTTCATGATCTCTATTTTTTACAGTTGATTTAAAATTTTTCGTATCCCGGGTTTTGATTTCCGAAAGATGGATTATACCTGAACTCATCTGCCGGTACGGGCAGTATATAAAGCGTCTGGCTGATAATCGTTGGTTTTAATTGTTGTACAGTGGCATATGGCAGTCGAAGAAGCGCCAGCCATTCCATTCCATCTTCAGCTACCAGCGTTTTAACGGTTTCTTTATAAATGGCCATCAGCAAGTCGTTGGTACCGGTGGCATTTTCCACTTCCAGGTAGGGGATATTATTTTCCGTTGAAGTGATGCCTGCTTTTGCCTGGATCTGATGTACAATGGCTTTAGCGGCAGCGGGATCTCCACCGGAACGTACAATGGCTTCTGCCTTCAGTAAATATACTTCGGATAATCGGATGGCATAATCGGTTTCTGACACTACCGTAGGAATGGTATTCTGTGCAATATATTTAGTGAAGAAGTAAGACTCTACCACACCGGTGCCTTTTTGGGTGCCGATCATCCAGCTTTGCCGCGGATCGTTGTTCAGCAGGTTTTTTAAGGAGAGCGGCGCCACATATAATGAGGAGGCGCCGGGCCAGTATTGCCTGCTCTTTGAATAGGCATCCAGTTCCTGCGCTGCCTGTGGTTTTACGGCCAGCATTACTTCTTTACTGTTGAGTCCATTTTTATGAAAAAGATCTATGGCATTATCTTCCAGTACAAAAGGACTATGTTGTATAATGTTGTCGGCCAGTTGTATGATAGCAGGATAGTCGGCTGCGGCTCCGCGGCTTATTAATACCCTCATCTTTAGCGCCATGGCCGCCCATTTGGTGGCATACACATTGGGGTTGGCAGCCGGACCGTTGGCAATTGCATCATCCAGGTCGGCCAGGATGAAATCATAGCTTTCTTTCACAGAGTTGCGTGCTTTGGAGATATTCCCCAGGTCGGATAATTCATCCCTGATCAACACCCCGTTGGGGCTATCGCTTTTATACCATTCTGCATAAAAGGTCAGTAACCTGAAATGCCCGTAGGCTCTCAAAAAGCGGGCTTCCGCGATTATTTCCTTTTTCCGGTTACCCGGGAATTGATTATCGGCCAATGCTGTTACACCTTTAATAACGCCATTGGCGGCGTTTAAAAGTACATAGGATTCGTTCCAGTAACTAACAGACACGCTTTTGTTCTTATTTTCATAAGCAGCGCCAAATCCTCCGTTGCCATAGCCCATGTAACCCGCTAATTCGGCCGGAACGATCTGGTGCATCTGCCAGCCCGTTTTGGTAAGTGTGGCATTCGCAAAATTATAATAGGCCCCGTTGAGCGCAATTTGCGCGGTGCCTGCATCTATAATGGTATTGGCATCCACCTTTGCATTTTTCGGCAGGGCGTCCAGTTGTTTATTGCAGGAATAAGCCGTAAATACCAGTAGTGAGATAACCAGGCAATGATATACTGTTTTCATTTTGTTACTCATTTAAAACGTTTAGAATCCCACCCGCAGACCGAGGTTAAATTGTTTTACTGTAGGATAACCGCCGGAATCACTGTATCCGCCAATCAGGCTGTAAGGATCATTACTTACCTCCGGATCTGCACCGGGGTAGCTGGTAATGGTAAACAGGTTGGTAGCCGATGCGTATATGGAAGCACTGGCTATTTTCAGTTTATCTGTCATGTATTTCGGAAACTGGTAATTAAGCGTAATTGATTTGAGCTTGATATAAGAAGCGTCAAACACATTGTTGCTGGCCGCCAGTGTATTATACATGCCTTGCCCCAGTACAAGTTTGGGCCTGTCTGCATTGGGGTTTTCAGGCGTCCACCTGTCCAGGATGCGTACATTTTTATTAGTACGTACGGTTACATCATGATTCTGTACATCTGCGAGGTAGTAAATATCGCCTCCTTTTGAGAAGGTGAATAATGCAGTAACACTGAAATTTTTATAGGTGATATTATTAGTAAGACCGCCATAATATTTAGGTTCTGCACGGCCAATAATATCAGCTTTTGTATTGCTGTAATTTTGATAGATAGGTGTATCCAGTGCATACCTGGCATCTCCTACACCCAGGTAATCCAGCACACCGTAAAGCGTCAGCAGATTATGTGATTTATAGTCGTCTACTTCTTTTTGTGTTTTAAGAACGCCTTCATAAATGCCTCCGTACAGTAAGCCCAAAGGCTCTCCAACTTTCAGCACGGTGTTACCATAATTGTAAATTTTTGGATTGGAAGGATCTGTAAAATCATTGGAAAGCGCCAGTACCTTAGACCTGTTTCCGGAGATGTTTAAAGTGGCCGACCATTGGAAATCCCTGCTGCGGATGATATCTCCCTTTATGGTTACTTCCAGCCCACGGTTACGGATATCCGCAATATTGGCGGTTACACCGGTAAATCCTGAGCTCGACGCCACTTTTGCAGGAAACAGCACACCGGAGGTTGATTTTTCATAGTACCCGATTCCACCGGTGATCCGGGATTTAAACAACTGGAAATCGATACCGGCATCTTTTTGCAAAGTAGATTCCCATCTTATGTTATTATTGCCCAGCTGACTGGGGGAAAGGCCATTCAAACCATTGTAGGAGATAGGGGAGTAAAGCGTATAAAACAGGTTATCCCCAATATTTTGCGTACCGGTGTATCCCGCGCTGGCCCGTAGTTTAAGTTCGTTGATCCAATGCACATCTTTCAGAAAATTTTCCTGGGAAATACGCCAGGCTACACCGCCGGAAGGGAAATAACCTACCCTGTTGCCTTTGGGAAATTTGGAAGACGCATCAGAACGCCCGGTAAAGGTGAACAGGTATTTTTCAAACCAGGCATAGTTGGCCCTCATGTAAAAACTGAGCAGCGAATTTTGCCCGGAAACACCGGTAGCTGGCAGTGTTAAAGCCGCGGATGAAATATTATTTAAATATACATCGTCCGGGAAACCCTGTCCGCTGGCGGAAAAAGAGCTGCTTTTACTGATCTGCCAGGAGGTTCCTCCCAGGATGTTGATACGGTTATTTTCATTAAACTGTTTATCCCAGGTCAGGGTATTTTCAAAGAAGGCATCTGTGGTTTGCGACTGGGCCTGTGTGGCCATCCCGTTATTGGAACTTCCGGGCCAGCCTCCACCGGCTTTATCGCTTACCTGAACAGTGCTGGGTACATAGTTGGTTTGTTGGTAGTTATTGAAATTTACGGAAACGGCAGACCTGAATTTCAGGTCTTTGAGGATATCATATTCGGCAGACTGGGAGCCGATCAACGAAAACGTATTTGATTTATTAATGCCTTTCAATAATGAGAGCGGGCTTTGAAAACCTTCAAAACCTCCTGAACCATTTTCCAGCGGATCAAAAACATGTACACTGCCATCTTCATTATAAGGCTTCATGGTAGGCGGTGCAAAAAGTGCCTGTGTATAGGCGCCGTTGGTAATGTTGTTGGTAGAGAAGCCATAATCCAGGTTGGTAGTGATCCTGAGGCGGCTATTGATTTCATTATCCAGGTTGATCTTACCAGCAAGCCTGGTGTAATCGGTTCCGCGTACTACACCTTCATTTTTGTTATACGACAGGGAAGCATAATAGCGCGAACCTGTGCCACCACCTCTCACCGAAAGGTCTGCGTTGTGGGTAATACCATTGCGCAACACCAGCTTCAGCCAGTCGGTGTTACCCGTGCCCATGTAATCAGGATCTGTCAAAATGCCCGTGGCAACGGGATCGGGAGGAAGTGCCGGTGTTAAAGAAGCTCTTATGTCATTTAAGTTTTTGGCAGCTTCTTTCATGATCATAATATACTGGTCCCTGTTCAGCAATTTTTCTTTAATAGGCTTACTGAAACCCGTATAATAGTTTGCTTCTACAAAAGGCTTCTGGTTCCGTTTTCCTTTTTTGGTGGTAATGATCACTACACCGTTGGCCGCTCTTGATCCATAGATGGCAGTAGCAGAAGCATCTTTTAAGATATCTATACTTTCAATGTCATTGATATTTAATCCGCCCAAACTATTCAATCCGCGTGAGAAAGAACCTGATATAGTATTGGCAGGATCATCGCCGCCACCCATGCTGCCGAAGCTTTCCACGGGGCTTACAATTTCTGCGGCGCTTTGCAGGTACCTGTTTTGAATCTGCATTTGTACGCCGTCAATGATATATAAGGGATCGTTTCCTCCTAGCAATGAAGTACCGCCGCGGATCCTGATTTTGGCAACGCCGCCGGGGGAACCATCTGCCTGTACTACCTGTACGCCGGCTGCTTTACCGGTCAGCGCCTGGTCTATGGTGGCAAATGGAACATCTTTTACTTCCGCCATGTTAACGGAGGATACGGCGCCTGTCAGATCTTTTCTTTTAGTGGTACCGTATCCCACTACTACTGCTTCATCGAGGGCATTATTACTATGTTGCAGAGTGATGGTGAGTTGCCGGTGCGTGCCTGCCCTTATTTCCTGGCTGGTATAGCCAACATAGGAAATAAGGAGCGTTTGTCCCGGTGCTGCGGGGAGACTGAATTTACCGGCATCGTCTGTAACGGTGCCAACAGCAGTTCCTTTAATTTTTACAGAAGCGCCCACCAGCGCCTGTCCCTCGGCGTTCAGGATAATGCCGGAAATGGGCTGGGCCTGCACCGCAGGTAAAGCATTCATACCGGCATATGCGATGCCTGATAATGTATTATCCGGTGATTTTTTTTCCGAGAGGATGATGGTTTTATCCTTAATGAAATAGTCCACCGGCTGATCTTTAAGGATCACCTCCAGCGCGTCGTTGAGCGCCATATCCTGCACGTTCAATGAAACAGGTGTGGTGCGGGCAAGCATTTCCTTGTTATAGAAGGCAACATAACCGGTTTGCTGCTGAATGGCCGTGAAGATCTTCTGTAACGGCATGTTTCTGGCAGACAAAGTAACCGACTGTGCCAGGCCTGTGGCCTGAACCTGCAGGAATGCAGCTGTTAACAATAAAACGGTTAGTTTCATCGTGATCATCAGTTGTTTGTAAATGCTGCGGTGGTGGTGGATGCTGTGGGCCCATCGCATCATCAGTTGTGTAGCGTTAAAGGCTGGCCACCGGACTGGCTGGTCAGAAGACACGGCAATGCGGCAGCCGAAAAAATTAGCAGTTTTTTGCATAAATTGCTATTGATTTGGTTGTTAAATAAAAGTGGTTGACGAGACCTTTTTAAGCCCAACTGGATTGCTAACCGGGAGTGGTTCCAACACTTCCGGTTTTTTAATTCATTTGGTTGACTTTAATATATTTTTCTACATACTTTTTTTATTGCTGGCATATGCAGCATGCTATTGTTTTATAATAAGATTGGTGGTTGAATAGTAACAATTTTAACAGGGATAGCTGTTTGTTCACGGGATGGTGACAAGTTTGTTCTCTTTAAGGGAGTACGGTAAGTTTCCTGCCTTCTATATGAAAGTGTACTTTTGATTTTTCCAATATCATTAACAGATCGCTCAGTGGGATGTTTTTGCTCATACCCCCACCAAAATGAATGTCGGGAATGCCCTTTTCGTATACCACATCAATATCATACCACCGTTCCAGTTGCTTCATCACTTCTTCCAGTGTGGCGTCGTTAAAATTAAACAGCCCGTTTTTCCAGGCGATCGTTTTATTGATGTCTGCATCATTTATCACTTTAATATCTGCAGATACCTGCGCCTGCTGTCCGGGTTTTAATAAAACATTTTTCCCTTTGGCGCGGATTTTTACGGATCCTTCCAGCAAGGTGGTATTCAGCGTTTTCTCATTATCGTAGGCGTTTATATTAAAATGAGTACCTAATACTTCTATTTCAGCCTGGTTATTCACATTCACCCGGAAAGGCATACCGGCATTAGCTGCTACCTCAAAATAGGCTTCCCCGGTAATGGTAACGTTCCGCTCCCTGCCGGTGAATACCGTAGGATACCGGATAGAACTCGCAGCATTTAACCATACTCCTGTACCATCCGGAAGTACCATGTTAAACTGCCGGCCCTTTGGCGTGCTCATAATATTATAGACAATACCACCGGAGGTATTCCCCGTTGGGTGGTAAGTCAGTTGCCCGTTTTTAAGTGCTGCTTTTGAGCCGTTCTGGTCGGCAATAATGCCGTTGCCAAGGCTATCCAGCACCACCTGTTTGCCATCAGCAAGTGTGAGTATGGCCCCGTTTTTACCTGGTGTTATCATTGCCGGTGCGGATTTATCCCCGGCAGCCAGTTCCTTTTCCGGTATTGCCGTCCACCTGTAGATGCCCAATGACAGCAGGAGTAAAACAGCGGCGGCGGCCCAATACCATTTGCGTACATGAACAACGGGGCGGGACGGAGCAGCCGGGATGCCGGTTCTTGACTTATTCCAGATGGCTTCCGCATTCTCCCTTTTCCACCCTTTGAGGCCAGTCAATGCCCAGTCGCCTGATTCAATGGCCTGCAACGTTTCCCTGTTACCGGGCGAAACCGCCAACCAGTTGTTCAGCAACAACTGTTCAGCAGGGGATAATGGTTGTTTTTCCCACCTTTTATATAAAACAGCTAATAACTCTTTGTTAAATGACAGATCGGCGCGCATACATATAAAACGACTTCATTGGCAAAGTGCGACAGATTTCTGAAAAAAAATTTGAAAAACTTAGTGGATGACCTGCCACCAGGCAAAAAATACCAGCGCCTGCTCCCATAGTTGTTTGCGGCGTAGGGCTGATCTGAGCTTAACCAGCGCCCGGGATTTTTCCACCCTTACATGTGTTTCCGTCATCAGGAGCCGTTCGGCAATTTCTGCGGTAGAAGATTCTTCCAGGAAGCTCCATTCCAGGATCTGCCTGTGTTTTTCAGGTAACTCCTGCATTTCAAGGTATATCAATTGTAATAGTTCGGCCTGGTACATACTGGTTTCTATACCGGCATCTGAATAAGTATTTGTTAGTTGTTGCCGGGCGGAGTTCACCACGGACCGGTGTTTGAGATAATCGAGACATTGATTGCGGACGGTAGTATATAGAAAAGAACGGATACCCGCCATAGAGCTGAAATCTTTATGCCGCTTCCACAACTTGTAAAATGCCTGGCTAACAATGTCTTCTGCATCTTCCCGTTGCCCGGTCAGTTTTTCCGCAAAATAACAAAGCGGATTAAGCTGTGCATCAAAAACCATCCGGAATGCCTGCTCATCACCCTGCGTAAACATTTCCCGGAACGACTCCTCTGTATTGAATAATTTGCTGTTCAAATTGTTGTCATTAGCTCTACTACGTAAACTTAGTTAAAATCTTAATGAATTTAAAAGCTCATTTATTTTTATGAGATACCTTGTCGGGTGGGCGTGTTCAGCTTATGAAGAATTATTAATTGTCTAATTTCTCTCAGCCAATATTGTATCAAAAATTGCCGATATAAACCATCCTTTGCTTGTTTGGATGATTTAACTTGACTTCCATAACTATAGCTATCGTTTGTTATGAAAATCCACACAACGGGAAACAACCTTTATTTGATGTTAAGAATAGTTATTGTGGCAGTTATATTCTGTCTCCCGGCAACAGCGGCTTTTTGCCGTTCACAGGATACTACACTTTCCTGCTGGCTCGAAACCTCCCTGCACAGGATATTTCCGCGTACCCCTCCCGGAAAACCTTCCCTGGAGCTGCTTGCCGCGCGTAATGGTAAGGTCTCTTTCCAGGCATGTTTCCGGAATAACACCAGTCATCCTATGCAGGTGAGTTGTAAACTGGAAGGAGCAGAAGGTTTTAATCCCCGCATCCGTTATGTGGGTCTTGTGCCTATGTCTTATCTCACACCGAATACAAAACCGGAAGAGCTGGAAGGTTTTGATTATCTCCCGGGTCTTGTGCCGGATCCACTCTTACCTCAAACCAATGCAGAGGCCGGACCCTTTACCAGCCGTTCCTTCTGGATCACCTTACAGGTGCCTGCCGATTTTCCGCCTGGTAAATATGATTATAAAGTAACTATCATCTACGGCAATGAAAAACAAACATTGACATTACCTCTGCAGGTCAGTGTTAGTAAGCTGGTGATACAGCCCCGGCGCAACTTTCATGTTATCCATTGGTGGAGAGGAGAAGCCACCTGGGACTATTATAAGACAGGGATGTTCGATGAACGCTGGTGGAGCCTTACCAAAGCCCAGCTGGAAAATATGCTGGACCATGGGTCTGATGTGGTTTATGTACCGGTGTTCTTTGACAGGAAAGAGACGTTTAAACGTCCCTGCCAGTTGCTTACAGTGAATGAGACTTCGCCTGGCATATATCATTTTGACTGGGAAAAAGTGAAACGGTTTGTGGAGATGTGTAAGGCTATCGGGTTCAAAAAATTTGAGTGGTCGCATATATGGATCTATTGGGGAGTCAGGAATCCTATGCGTATCTACACCCGGAAAGGAGATCAGTATGAAATGCTCTGGCCACCAGACACAGATGCTACCTCACCTACCTATATCAATTTCCTCAAACAATTTTTGCCGGCATTCCATGATTTCCTGCAAAAGGAAAAGATCCTGTCCGATTCCTATTTTCATTTGTCCGATGAACCCGGTGCTGCAGTAGAGAACTATCGTAAGGCCAGGCAGGTATTACATGATCTTGCGCCCTGGATGAAAGTGATGGATGCTTTAAGTGATATAAATTATGGCCGCCAGGGTCTGACGGATATTCCAATACCGCTCATTGATGCCGCTGATGCATATATGCGTGAAGGTATCCCGCATTGGGTATATTTCTGTTGCGGTCCGCAGGGGCCCTGGCTGAACCGTTTCTTCGACACGCCATTGTCGAAGATCAGAATGTCGGGATGGTTATTTTATAAATTACGTGCGCAGGGATTCCTGCACTGGGGTTTTAACTACTGGCATAAAATGGAAAGGGAGGAAATAGGAGACCCTTTCACAGATGGCACCTGCGGCGGCTACCCGATCATCCCATACGGAGATCCCTTTGTTATTTATCCCGGCCCGAACGGTCCTATTGACGCCATCCGTTGGGAAGTGTTTGCTGAATCCCTGCAGGATTATGCCATCCTGCAAACAGCTGGTATTGACCCCGATAACGTTATGCTATCCCCCATTCATACCTATGCTGATTTCCCTAAGAATGAAGCATGGATCAGGAACACACTGGAGAAAATATTGATGGGGAATGGGCCGGTAGCCGGGAAATAAACCGGCGGCCGGACCAAATCCGTAACCCGGAAATATATATGCTAAATTCAATTAATTTGCTCCTGCAGGCAAATCCCGTCTCCCCCTGTTGCTTATATTAGAGTGCCCGCTCACGACAGCCTATCCGCGGAGATTGACCTGCTTAAAAGTTATAATGTGAGCGCTCCCGCTCAATATAAAGCGGTTTACCAGGCCGGTGGGGTAAGCGGGCTTAATAACGTGAATGAAGTGAGTTTTACGGTAACGGAATAAATATTTTCCGTATCTCGTAAATCTTTTTCCCGTTTTCGAAAGCTTTTTACACCAGAAAACAGCAAATTGCGGCCTGAAATTCCCAGCAAATGCGCGTAGCCGACAAAGAAGCTCCTATCCATATAAAGCAAACAGGCAAGGAGCCGGATACGGCAGACCGGAAACAACCCTCGTATCCGGAAAAAAGCAAAAAGAAGAAAAATAACGGCAAAAAGCAGTCTTTTTTCCGGAAACTGGCAGGAGTGTTACATCTTTGGATGGGCCTTATTTCCGGAATAGTCATCATTATTGTTGCGCTCACCGGCGCCATTTATGCTTTTCAGCCGGAGCTGACCGATGCTTTCCAGCCTTACCAGTTTGTGGAAAAAGCTGCCGGTCCTATGCTGCCCGTTTCAAAGATCAAGTCCATTGCCGAAAATCAGCTGCCCGGAAAAGCAGTGAGCAGGATCACTTTTTCAGGGGCGGAACGCTCCGTAGGCGTCAGCTTTAATAAGAAAAAGGAAGGGTACTACTATATGGTATATGTAAATCCATATAACGGGAAAGTGCTGAAGGTAAAGGATATGGACAGGGATTTTTTCCGCCAGGTACTAAATGGACATATGCACCTCTGGTTACCGGACCCGGTAGGCCACTATATTGTTATATATGCAGCCCTGGTTTTTGGTCTGATTATAATTTCCGGTATCGTTTTATGGTGGCCCAGAAAGTGGAACAAATCCGCCAGGAAGCAGGGCTTTTCGGTTAAACTGAACGCATCTCCCAAGCGGCTGAACTACGACCTGCATAACGTATTAGGGTTTTATGCCAGCTGGGTGATGATCTTCGTGGTGTTCACCGGTTTGGTTTGGGGATTCGATGCGGTGCGTAATGCAGAGTACTGGGTGTTTAGCGGTGGAAAGAAATATCCCGCAAAAGAAAAGATAGCCACTGCAAAACCTCCCCGGCAACAGCCTGCCTTCGAAGGAGATCCGCTGGACCGGATTGATGCACAGATCAGGGAGCGCTATAATATCGCCTTCGGCAGAACACAATTCCTTTTGCCTTCCGGCGAAAAAGGAAAGGGAAACCTCACCGTTCGTTACTTTCCTGAACAAAAGCGCAGCTTCAATGCGGATTACCTGGTGTTTGATCCGTATACCGCTGTAATGTTACCTGCCGGTGTGCGCGGGAAATATGCAGATGCGGATGGGGGCGACAAGGCCAACAGGCTGAACTATGATATACATACAGGCGCCATCGGGGGGCTTCCCCTGCGGATGGTGATCTTCCTGGCAGCGCTGGTTACCGCGTCATTACCCGTTACCGGGTTTTATATCTGGTGGGGAAAGAGGAAAAAGAAATGACGCTGCCGGTTCCAACCATCGCCGGGTATGAAATTATAACCAGGAAACCCCGTTTTTCATGGGAGCAAAACAAACGGGGCTTCATCCCTGTGAAGCCCCGTTTATTACTTATTTATTCTCCGGCAATGCTACAAACCGGATCACATTTTTCCCGCTCAGGTAAAGCTTTGAAGCAGCCTTAACAGATGTACTGTTAATTTCGCCCAGTTGTTTTTCCATATAGGGCAGTTCCTTCAGTTCTTCATTGGCTTCTATTTTCCCGGCAATGAATTGTAACCAGAACTCATTGCTTTCAGACTCCAGTTCATATTGCTTCCGGAAGCCCGCTTTGAATTTTTCCACTTCATCGGCAGTAGCGCCCCGCTGCTGCAAATTGGCGATGTCCTGCTGTACCAGCCCTACCAGGTGTTCCACGTGTTCAGGGGCACAACCGAATGATACATTGATGGCAAAGCGCTGATCAGGTTCTTTCACCATTGAGCCTCCTACAGAAGGCGTGTATACTTCTCCTGCATTTTCCCGGAGGCTGGTTAACAGCCGGTATTGCAGGATTTCAGACAGCGCCTGCAGCTGCATTTTGTTGCCGGTGTTGTAAACACAATCGCCATTATACACCAGCAATACCGTGGCTTTATTATCCTTCCCTTTGGCAACTGTTTTTACCAGCTGTCCTTTTGGTACCTGTACATGTATTTTAACCGCTTTCTCTTTTTGATGAAGAGAAGGCAATGCCCCCAGGTATTGTTCCAGCAAAGGCCGGATGCTGTCTGTATTGAAATTGCCTACAAATACGAAATTAGTCTGTGAGGCGTCAGCAAACCGGTCGCGATAAACTTCATAGGCCTTTTCCAGGCTGATGCTATCGAGCCTTGCCAGGGTAGAAGGACTTGTACGGTAATGATAGCCGGTTAATACCGCATTGACGGTGTCCTTGAATACAGCGCCCGGATCAGTGTACCGGTTCCTGATGCCTTCCCTGGATTGTGCGATGGCGTTTTCAAACAACACGGTGTCTTTGCGCGGCGCGGTAAACCGGAGGTATATTAATTGCAGCGCCGTTTCGAAATCTTTCACCGTGCTGGCGCCGCCAATTCCCTGGCTGCGACCGCTGATAAAAGAACCTACTGATGCGGATTTGCCATTCAGCAATTTTGCCAGTTGAACAGGGGAGAAGCCGGCAACACCAGACCCGCCTATAATTCCGTTGGCACTGGAAGCGCTGGGGAAGTCTGCATTTGAATATTTATTGATCCCGCCGGGTGCAAAGGACAGGAACTGGATGGCATCATTTTTATAAGTGGTGGGTTTGAGCCATGCTTTTACACCATTGCTGAAAGTAAGTTGCTGTATACCTAATGCAGGATATTTTTTCTCTGCAACTATTTTCCCGGGCGCAGGTAATTTACTTATCAATGCCTGGTTGGCAATATTGTCGCTGTATTGCTTCAGCGGACTGGCGGCTATCTTTGCAAGCCATCCATTTACAGTAGCCGAATCAGGAAGATGTTCCTTTTCTTTTTCCGGTGCGATGATGAAAATATCGCGGTTGATATCTTTGATATATTCATCCGCTATTGCTTTCAGATCATTGAGACTGATAGCAGGAACGGCTGTTTTCAGGAAGTTGTATTCCCAGTCGAACCCCGGCGCCGGTGTTCCGTGAAGGAACAGCGCCTGGTATTCCGCTACATAAGCGGCGGAAGGTGTTTTATCTTTTTCACGGGCCGATTTTTCCAGGCTGTTCAGGTAGGAAAGTTTAGCACGGTCCAGTTCTGATGATGTGAACCCAAAACGCTTTACTTTTTCTACTTCCGACCAGGCGGCGGCAAATGCTTCTTCCAGTTTACCGGCTTTTGCAGTAACGGTGAAGGAGAACTGGTCCAGCCCACCTAATAAATTGCCGATGCCCGCTTTTACACCAAGGAAAGGAGGATTAGGCTGTTGACTTAGCTCGCCTATCCTGGCGCTGAGCATTTGGTTGAACAACGACCGTTTCAGCGAATTTAGGTAACCCGTTGTTGTGGTCATCTTTTCGGCTGTATGCTTCACCATCATTTCCATGCCGGTAGTGCTCACTTCAGGATCGGTAACGGTCATGAAGTGGTTTTTGCCGGTAAGCGGAATGTTATAAGTAGGCCTTTTTTTTTCGTTAGCCGGGTTTTTGAGATCGGCAAATTGTTTCCTGATCTGTTGTTCTACCTGGTTCACATCTACATCGCCTACTACGATGATGGCCTGCAGGTTGGGCCGGTACCAGTCGTGGTAAAAGCGGCGGATGGCGGCGGGAGGGAAGTGCAGCAATATGCTGTCGATGCCTATGGGAGTACGTTCTGTATATTTGCTGTAGTTTAATGCAATGCGGGAAGTTTGTTCCTGTATGCGTTCTCCTACACCGCCACGCAGGCGTTTTTCCTCGATGATCACGCCGCGTTCCTTGTTAATGTCGTCGGTTTCCAGTAATGCTTCCTGTGCCCAATCGCGCATAATATCCAGGCCGCGGCTCACCATCGATGGATCAGTGGTGGGGATAGGCAACTGGTAAACGGTTTCATCAAACGACGTATAGGCGTTCAGGTCAGCCCCAAACCGCACGCCTGCTTTCTGGAGGTAATCTATCAGTTTATTTTTAGGGAAATGGGTAGTGCCGTTAAAGTTCATGTGTTCCATGAAGTGTGCCAGTCCCTGCTGGTCATCGTCTTCCAGGATAGAGCCTACTTTGTTCACCAGGTAAAACAATGCCCGTTTGGCGGGTTCATTATTTTTGCGGATGTAGTAAGTGAACCCGTTGGCCAACTTACCGGTATGAACGGCGGTATCCAGTGGAAGTGGCCGGTTTTGTTCAATTCCCTGTGCAAAGCTTCCTGCCAGGGAAAAGCATAGCAGCCCGGCTGTAGCCAGATAACGATAATGCATAGTTATTTGTCTTTTGGTGTTCCGTTATAAAAGATGAGTGCCGTTTACAGCATCTCCAGTATACCTTCGTTTTCAATAATGATCATCCCCTGCCGGTCGGCCGTGATGCCGGGTTGCAGCCTGTAGGTATATTTAGGCACCGAGCCTTCCATCACAGTTGGTAAGAATACAAACTGTATGTTGTTGCCTTTAACTTTCAGTTCTTCTCCCACTTCGAAAATATGTGTTGAAATAATAAAGAAGCATGCGGTGAAAGCGTTGAATGCAGCAGTTACAGCAAGCGTGGCATCGTAGGCGTCTTTTACATTGGTACCTTTAAACAATTCATCAAAGATGATAAAAAGACGTTTTTCTGCAGCTACTTCTTCTGCTACTTTCTTTACACGAAGTACTTCCGCATAAAAGTGACTGTAGCCTTTGTTCAGGTCGTCAGGTACATTTACGGAAGAATAAAGGCCGTCGAGTACGGAGAACTGCACTTCTTCAGCGGCCACCGGGAATCCCATGTGCGCCAGGTACAGCATAATTCCTGTTGCTTTCATCAGGGTAGATTTACCGGCCATGTTGGCGCCGGTAAGGAACAACACATTGCTGTTACCGCTGAAGGAAAGGGTGTTGGGAACAGCTTTGGCCAGGCCGGGATGTTTCACGCCTTTTGCGTGTAACATATTTTTTTCTTTGGGAGAAGCCAGCGCGTACGAAAACCCCTTCTCCCTGGCAATACCTGCTACCGTGATGTACACATCTATTTCATAGGTATCCTCTTCGGCCGGGCGCCCTCCGCCGAGCCGCTCCAGCCAGCCCATCTGCCAGGCCAGCACACCGCCGGCGGCCAGCGCGGCGACGATCCCCAGCACCGGCCACAGGGC
>JBCNPS010000300.1:0-9034 GCA_039593235.1 Chitinophaga sp.
ATCTGCAATACCTATGTTGATCTTCATAAACAAAAATTATTCAAGGGGTAATGTTATCAATACGGCGGTGCCGCCGGCGGTTGTTACTTCCCAGCGGATATCGCCTCCAAGCAAACTGGTACGGTGTTGCATATTACGGGTACCCATACCGGTAGACGACATGCTGGTTTTATCAAAACCTGAACCGTCGTCTGCAATAATGAGGATCAGCTGCTGGTTCGCTTTCCGGATGCTGATGTCAATCACCTGTGGCCGGGCATGTTTAATGCAGTTCTGCATGGCTTCCTGGATGATCCGGAACAGGATGATCTGGGGTTCCGCCTGCAAAGGTAATTCCATCAGCTCATAAGTAAATTTGACCGTAATGGCCCTGCTGGAATTGATCCTTTCCACTTCCGCCTTCAGGTTTTCTATCAGGCTGAACTGATCCAGCCATTGCCGGCTGAATGATTTTGAAAGCGCCCGCAGATGTTGAATGGCGGTGCTCAGGGTATCTTCTGCAATCTGCAACGTATCCGGGATTTCCTTCATGCTCCTTTGGGTAACATTGATCAGGAGCTTGGTGCTGCTTAATAACTGGCCTATATCGTCATGCAATTCCTGCCCGAGGTGGGCAAAGGCTTCTTCCTGCATTTCAATCTGGGACCACATTAGTTGTTTGTCGTAATCTTCTTTCATTAACTTAAGCTGATGTAAATACGCATCCTGCTTCTTCTTATAACTTATTACCGCAGCCACTACCACCAGTCCCATGATGGTAACCAGCAACGAAATAAAAATCACCGCTACAAAGAGATCCTGTTTGACCGGAAGCATACTACGCCTTTTATCAGCATAATATACAACAGGTAATTGGATAATGAGTTCAACACCGCGAAAAAATGCCTGGCCCTGGTAGTATCATTTTCCAGTAACAGGTTATAAAAGGCGTTTACACTCACGGAAGCCGCGAAGTAAATAAAGAAAGCAAGGGTTAACCAAAAAACAGGGTGCCGGAATATAGATGCTTCACTATCCGGGGTTATTGAAAAAAAGGATAAAAGGCACCAGCAAATAACCAGGAAGCTTTCTATGGTGATGTTAATACCCGGAAAGGCATGCCATCCGCCCAATACAAAGCTGTAGAAAAGAGACACAAAGCAAAACACGAAAATGGAAATACCCATTAATAAGCGCCAACGATAGTCCCTGATCCCCGATCGGAGAATAATTGTAATCAAACTATATTCCAGCACCACAAAAAAATGATACACTATAAAAAAACCCAAACCTTTTGTACCGATCATTTCAACTATCACCTCTGTAATAATGGATACGCCCAGCAATACGGTCAGTAGCTTTACTTCCCTGTGTTCCAGGTGAAACAAACTGATAATAAAACAGGCTATCAATAAAGCATAATATGCATACACCCAACCGTTCATCGGCACAAAAAGTTTAAATGTGGTTTAGCTGTTAAATAAAAGGTCCAGGTCCGCAGTGGCAAGCGGAGATCCCTGTGCCTTCAACAAATCAAATAAATGTCTTAAAGTAAACGGTGGCAGCTTTCCATTTCCTCTTTCTTCAATTTTGGGATCACCGGTATCATGCACCATGTTGTTGTCGGTGGCTTTCTGCAGCAATTGTGCATACCCCACCTGCCCCTGATCGGCCGTTAGTCCCTCGGCCACCAGGCTGAGTTTCTCATTAGGCTCCGGGATAGCAAAATGAAACCGGATGTACTCGCAGCCTTCCTGGCTTAAGATACGTAAAAGAGAGGCTTTACTGAAATCTACAAAGTAGGACCCCTGGAATAAAGGAATCAACGCGGGGTTCGCAATCAGGAACTTGTAAAAATTGTTCAGCATACCAAAATACGCCGCAACAGTAATTGGCATTCCATAGGTTACAGCCAGTTCGTCTGTGAAAGGCATGCGATAATCCAGCTGCTCAGTTGTTGGTTTAAGGTAGCCCTGGTCGTTACAACCATAGCCTGCAAGGGACATTTGATCACTCATGTTAGGTCAGTTTAGTGGAAACAAATATTTGACTTTTTACTCATGACTGATACCGGGAAAATCCCCGGTAAGGCATTTTACTGCTATCCACCTGCATTGTCCTTTTTATTAAAGCTTTAACAGACCCAGCTTGTGAAGGGTATTTACCGGTTTGTTATCCCAGAACAATTCAAAATCCTCCAACCCGGCGGCCTCGTAACTGTCTTTCACCTCCTGCAGCGTATAGGTTTTGGCGTTAGTTACCGACAGCTGCTGCAGCATCTGTGAAAGCCATTCGCCCTGGGATGGCTGCACACTGATATTTACTTTCTCTTTTTTGCCCTGGAAAGTGAAGGAAGACATTTCCCAGGTACTCCCCTTCTTCGACTTCGTAATAATTTCCATGGCCGGCTGTTTGCCCAGGTATACTACTTTAGATGTTGGCTTCACGGTTCCGGCTTCTTCCTCCATCAGCGCGGTAGTGATAAAATCCGGATGCACCGTGGTTTTCGGCACTTTGAAGTCGAACCATTTTGATAACGGGAAATCCAGGCAGGCGCCATGCATAAAGTTCAGCAGCGACTTCTTCAGCCCATAGCTGAAAGCTTCATGGTCCGTGCCTGTGGGGTCTATATGCATAATATCGTTATTGGCAAAGGCGCCTGTTGCTGTTGTTTCTTTCTGTACGTTGAACTTCGCGGGATCCAGTCCTACCGGGCTGTGGGCGGTCATGGTAAACTGGTGCCAGAAGGCCGATTGCAGTATCCCCGCCTGGAACATCTGGCGTACCATTTCCAGCGCATCAATGGTTTCCTGTGCGGTTTGGGTAGGAAACCCATACATCAGGTAAGCATGTACCATAATACCGGCCTCGGTGAAATGCCGGTTCACCCTTGCTACCTGGGCCACGGTAATACCTTTCTGTATAAGCCCCAGCAACCTGTCGGATGCTACTTCCAGTCCGCCGGAAACGGCAATACAGCCCGAAGCCTTGAGCAACAGGCACAGATCCCGGGTAAAGCTTTTCTCAAAACGGATGTTCGTCCACCAGCTAACGGTGAGCTTACGCCGGATGATTTCCAGCGCCAGCGCCCGCATCAGTGCGGGAGGCGCGGCTTCATCCACAAAGTGGAAGCCGTTTTGCCCTGTTTGCGCGATGATGGTTTCCATACGGTCGCACAGCAACGACGCTGTAATGGGTTCATATATCTTTATATAATCAAGGGAAATATCACAAAAAGTACATTTACCCCAATAGCAGCCATGCGCCATTGTGAGCTTGTTCCAGCGGCCGTCGCTCCACAGGCTGTGCATGGGGTTTACCACTTCGATGGCAGAAATGTATTTATCCAGTAACAGGTCGCTGTAATCCGGCGTACCCAGCTGGGCCTGTTTATAATCATGCGTAGTGGAACTGTTCACATAGGTTACTTTTTCCCCGGCCAGCAGGAAAGTACGTTTCAGTTCTTCTGCGGTTTTCTTTCCTTCCAGGAACAGCAGGAGGTTTTCCAATGGCGCTTCACCGTCATCCAGCGTAATAAAATCCACGAACTCAAACACCCGGGCATCGGCCAGTGAGCGTAGTTCGGTGTTGGGAAATCCGCCGCCCATCGCCACTTTCACAGCGGGATAGTGTTGTTTGATCCACTGTCCGCAGCGCAATGCGGCATACAGGTTGCCGGGAAAAGGAACAGAAATGGCTACCATGGCCGGTTGCACCTGTTGCATGTGCAATGCCAGCAAGTCCGTAAGGATAGCGTCTATATAAGTAGGATCCGCCTGTAACGCGGCATAAAGTTCATCGAAGCTGTTGGCGGAACGGCTCAGGCGCTCCGCGTACCTGCTGAAGCCAAAATGGGGGTCCACACACTCCATAATGAGGTCCGATAAGTCTTCCAGGTACATGGTAGCCAGGTGTTTTGCCTTATCCTGCGTACCCATTGCCCCAAAGGCCCAGTTCAGATCGTCCAGCTGTGCAAACCGCGATGCTTCCGGCAGGTAATCCCGTTTGCAGATCAGGTGGGCCAGCGTAGGATTTTTCCCCTGCAGGAATAAAACAACCGCGTCTATGGTCTGTATATAGTCGTCCTGCAACACCAGCATCCGGGCTATATTCTCCGAAGTCGCTACCGGCGGGGCTGCTGCAATATGTGCAAACAACTGTTCCAATCCCTGTTTTGAAAATAAACGGAGTGTTACCTCAATACCCAGGTCGGACTGGAAGGAAGTAATGTTCTTTGTATTCAGAAATCCTTTCAGGTAAGCCGTGGCCGGGTATGGCGTGTTCAGCTGGGTAAACGGTGGCGTTATTAAAAAAACAGAATTACTCAAGTCGTGTTGTTTAAAACGCAAAGCTACCGTTTTTTGCGGAGAGAGCGAAGGCTGTCTGACTCAGGATTATGATGATTACATTGATTACGCTGATTTTATTTTTTCTTATGCAGATGGTAGCGGTTAAGGTAATTTTGCCCAGGGGTGGTACTGATTGCGCGGAGTTTGTCTGACTCAGGATTATGATGATTACATTGATTACGCCGATTTTATTTTTTTCTTGTACAGAAGGTTGCGGTTAGGGTAATTTTGCCCAGGGGTGGTACTGATTGATTGATTTTATTTTGTTTTATGTCGATGATTATATTCTTTGAATATCTTTATATAAATAGCGATAATCACTTCTTCATTAAATACAAAAAGATCTCCAACAAAAAAATAAATCAACCTAATAATCAATGATTCCAAAACATCCGCCCATAGAAATCATCTATATAAAAAAAAAATCCATAAATCTGCACTTTCCCCTACATACCCTCAAACCTAATAGTAACCATCTCCATAAAAAAAAATAAAATCAGCGTAATCAATGTAATCATCATAATCCTGAGTCAGACAAGCGCCGAAGGCGCTTCCTTCGCTTAGTCTACAAAATTTATAGACTTTTATTTGGAAATAATAAAACACCACTTTATCTTTGTTTCACCACCACTGATAAAAGCCACCACTCCGTCAGTTTCCCACCACCAGTTTTATTGTAGCATAACCTCGTCGCCCCACCAGGACCGGCAACGTCTTGCATTGTTCAATCAATAATATACAACCATGAAAACGCATAAGCACTTATTTCTAACCGGCCTGATGGTGGCAGGATTATTCAACGGCGTTAGCTCCTTCGCCGCACCCAAAAAACCATTTGTAAAACAAGGTATCTGGAGAGGGGTGTTCACCCTCAGCGAATCGCAGGTGCCCTTCAACTTTGAGCTGAAAGGCAAAGATCCCGAGCATGCCGTTTTTACACTCATTAACGGTTCCCGCCGCGATGATTTTCATGTACAACGCATCGGTAACGACTCTTTATTTATAAAGATGAATACCTACGATGCCGCCCTAGTAGCCAAAATTGAATCCGACGGTAAAATTACCGGCGAATACCGCAGCCTGGTGCCTAACTTCCGCGGTAACGCCCTGCCATTCACAGCGGAACACGGGCAAACCTACCGCTTCGCGGAACCAGGTACGGAAGCCGCGCCTACCTACGATATCAGCGGTAAATGGGACCTGAAGATCTATAGCAAGGAACCAACCCCTAACCGTATCGGGCTCCTCAAACAAAACGGCAACAAACTTACCGGTGTGGTGATGTCTGTAGTGGGCGACAGCCGCGAGCTGGAAGGTACCGTACACGGCGATGAATTTGAACTGTCCGGCTTCACCGGCCCCAGCCCCATCTACATCAAAGGAAAAGTAAATGATGATAAATCCCTCACCGGAGAAATCAGCCTGGGCATCTACAATAACATCAAATTCGACGGCGAGAAAAATGCCGCTGCAGAATTACCGGATCCCTATAAACTCACTTTCCTGAAAGAAGGTTATAAAAAACTGGACTTCACCCTGCCGGATCTCAATGGTAACAACGTTTCCCTGAGCGACGACAAATACAAGGGAAAAGTAGTGATCGTGGAAATCATCGGTACCTGGTGCCCCAACTGCACGGACCAGACTTCCTTCCTCTCTCCCTGGTACAATAAAAACAAAGACCGCGGCGTAGAAGCAATAGCCATTGGTTTTGAACAGAAAGACGACCTGGAATATGCGAAATACACCCTGGGTAAACTGAAAGAAAAATACAATATCCAGTATGATATTCTTTTTGGCGGCATTGCTGATAAGAAAGTGGCGTCTGAAAAGCTGCCGGCGCTCAACCGCATGATGGCCTTCCCCACCACCATCATTATTGACCGTAAAGGCGAAGTACGGCAGATACATACCGGCTATACCGGCGAAGTAACCGGCCAGTATTACAAAGACTATGTAGCCAAATGGAACCAGGACCTGGATGCTTTAATCGCGGAAAACTAACTTTAACATTAATTTCCGGATCTCGTAAACGCTAATCCGACCCTCAACATTAAATTGCACCAAATTTAAACACACAATATATGCAACGATTAGCATCACTGTTCTTTATCGGAGGATCCATCTTCCTCATGTCTTTCACCACACCTGCTACTGTCAACAAAGGAGAAAAACCAACCAAAGCCGCTGCAGCCAGGAAAGCAACTGTTTTCCAGGTAGACGGCAAAGAGAGCAAGTTAAACTGGACAGGTAAAAAAGTGACCGGTCAGCATGAAGGCACTATCAATATTGCCGATGGCAAACTGGAAGTAGAAAGTAACGTACTGAAAGGCGGCAGCTTTTCACTCGATACCCGCAGCATCGTGGTAACCGATATCAAAGATGCAGGCGGCAATGCTAAATTACTGGGACACCTGAAAAGCGAGGACTTCTTCGCCGTGGAAAAATTCCCTTCCGCTACTTTTGTAACTACCAGCGTAACTTCCAAAGGCGGCGGTAACTACGAAGTAACCGGTAACTTAACCATTAAAGGTATCACCAACCCCGTTACCTTCCCCGCTACTGTAACTGTTGCGGGCAACAAGCTCACGGCCAAAGCAGCTATTAAAGTAGACCGTACCAAATACAATATTAAATACGGCTCTAAAAGCTTCTTTGAAGGTATCGGCGACAAAGCCATCTACGACGACTTCGACCTGGATGTAACACTTGTAGCCGCTGCCAAATAATTCGTTCTTGTTTTTACTACCCCATTATATAATTCCTGGGGAGCACGGGCACTCCGGCCCATGCTCCCGGGAATGCCAATCCACCAGCTCTATTACAGCCTACTTTTTTTAATCAACCAATTACTTTTTCAGCAACCCCCATGTTGCTGCCGGGCATCACATGCCATTTATAACTTTTACCACCATGAAGCTGAGAAAAATGATATTCATTTTACTGGGAATACTGTGTGCATTCACTATCATAGCCGGGTTCAAAACCAGTGATCCGCCCACTAAAGCACAGCTGGGGGAAAAACTGTTCTTTGATCCCTTGTTGTCGAAAGACCACAGCATCAGCTGCGCGTCCTGTCATATCCCGCAATTTGGATTTGCAGATACCCTCGCTTTCAGCAACGGTATTCATCATACACCCACCAAAAGGAATACACCGGGCATCACTAACCTTTCCGGGCGCCCTAATTTTTTCTGGGACGGCCGGGCCGCTTCCCTGGAAGACCAGGCACTACAGCCTATCATCAATCCCGACGAAATGGGCCTGCCCATTGAAGAAGCGGTACAACGCCTTAACGATAATGAAAGCTACCGGCTTTATTTTCAGCAACTGTTTAACAGCGCACCTAACAGCAAAAACCTGCTGCAGGCCCTCGCTGCTTTTGAGCGGACCCTGGAAACCGCCAACAGCCCGTACGACCGGTACATTGCCGGTGATGATAACGCACTAACGCCATCGGCTATACGTGGTCGCCTGCTGTTTATCGGTAAAGCCAATTGTAATAATTGTCATTCGGGAGAAGATTTTACGGCAGACCGCTTCAAAAACATCGGTCTTTATAACGGGACCACCCTTACGGACGCCGGTCGCTTTGAAGCAACGAAAGACAGCTCCCACCGCGGTTTCTTCAAGGTGCCGGGCTTACGCAACGTAGCCGTTACCGCTCCGTATATGCATAATGGTATGTTCAAAACACTGAAGGAAGTAATTGCCTATTATAATGAGCCAAACAACATTGTACATGACGGCATCAACCGCGACCTCTCGCTCAGCAAACCGCTTCATCTCAGCAAAGAAGAAATGGAAGACCTGGAAGCATTCCTGGTAGCGCTCACTGACGACCGATTCAAACTGAAAGATCATTAACCATAAAAAATCAACCTGGGCATGAAAAAAATTATACTGCCGGTCATCTCTCCCCTGATGCTGCTCTCAGCAACACTTGCAGCACAGGACAAGCACCTCACGGATACTACCAGCCAGCTAGGTGAAGTACAGATCGTGGGCAGCCGCAGCGCCAACCGTACCAAACTGAACTCGCCGGTACCTGTAGATATCATCGATATTAAATCGCTGCAGGAAGCAGCGCCGCAAACCAGCATTACACAACTGCTGCAATATGTATCGCCCTCCTTCCATTCCGTGAACGGCTCTAACGCCGGCGATGCGGGATCCGCCCTGAGCCTTGCACAGTTAAAAGGCCTGGGCGTGGATCAACTGCTGGTACTGGTAAACGGGAAACGCCGTCATAAAAGCTCCAACGTGAACTGGGGCGGCCTGGGCAACGGCGCCACCGGGTACGATCTCAACTCCATTCCCGCCGGCGCCATAGAGCGCATCGAAATACTGCGCGATGGCGCCGCCGCCCAATACGGCTCCGATGCCATCGCCGGCGTGATCAACATTGTACTGAAAAAACAAACAGCTGATCTGATCGTGTCCACTACCGGCAGCATCCGCCGCCGCGGCGATGGCGCCAGCACCCGCACCAATATTAACTACGGTATCAAAATAGGCGACCGCGGCGGCTACCTCAATGCCACCGCCGAATTTGCCACACAGGCCATTTCACTCCCTCCCGGCCGCGACGACGCCGGGCTGTACAACGGCCCCATCTACGGCGGTGGCGCCAATACCCGCGGCTACGATAATATCTATACCAAAGAAATAGACGATGCCATCCTCGCCAGCAGGGGCATCGACCG
>JBCNPS010000301.1:0-9028 GCA_039593235.1 Chitinophaga sp.
ATCCCACCACGGTAACAGAGCGGAGCGAACTATCCGTTGCCTGCACTTTCCTTACGCCATCCTTTTTCATGGTAACCAGGATGACGCCGTTCTTTGCACGGGAACCATAAATTGCAACAGCCGCTTTGTCTTTCAATATGGAGATGGATTCAATTCCATCCGGTGAAATACCTTCAATTGATTCTACCGGGCTTCCATCCACAATATAAAGGGGAACCTTATCCGGGGCTACATTGCTAAGCCTGAGCCCAATTCCTTTTTGCCCGGGCGCCACGGTGTCTTTCGTTATGGTGGGCGGCGCCTTTTCCACTCTTGGCGGCGGCGGAGGTGGCGGTGGTTTCGGTGTGCCTTTTTTCACCTGTTCCACTTTGGGTGGTGGCGGTGGCGCTTTTCGCGGCGGTGGCGGTGGTGGCGGTACTACCGTGTCTTTAACAATAACGTTGGCAAAAGGATGAACGGAAGGCGCCTTTGTGTAATTGAGCGATAATACGGTTCCTCCTACCATCAGCCCTAATACCAGGTAACGCGCCATTTGATAACGTGATGACTTTTTGCTGTTCATCATGATGATCCTGTTTTTTAGATGTGAGAAATTGAAATTGTTTGCGATGGCCGTCGCATATGGGATCCCACTTACTTTAATTAAATTGTATTGATAGGCGGTTTTATCCACGCCCTGCTTCAGCAGGTACCTGTCTGTAATAAACTCCAGGTTTTCACGGATGGCTGTTTTCATCAGCCACGCGCCGGGATTGAACCAGTAAAAAATGTTATTCAGCTCGCCCAGTACTACGTCTACACTGTGCCACTGCTGCACATGCACTTTTTCATGTCGCAGGATGGCCGGCAGTTCCTCGGGCTGGTGTAATACCGGGTTGATATAAATGTTCCGGAAAAAAGAAAAAGGATTTACCGGTTGCTGCAACACCTGCACCGGGGTACCGGCTATTTTACTGCGTTCAGAAGTACGATGTATCTTCCATAATGATAATAACTGGAAACAAAAACGTATAGCCATTACTGATACTCCTGTCCAGAATATATATACCAGCAGCGTCCAGATGGTAAATACCGGCGCGGGCGCCTGCCAGCCGGCCAGGTCCGGAACATAGGTCATTACACTGCCTGCCAGCGTTTCATGCCTGTTCACAAACGCATCAATGGGTATCAGGGGAAACAGGGATGAAAAAGCAATACCTGTGAGCAGGAACAACCTGTTCCCGGTGTAAAAGGTGAGCCTGCGTAAACCAAACCGGTATGCCAGGAAAAATAAAGTGAGCGCGATATTTGCCTTTAACAGGTATATTAAAATAGCAGGTACCATAGCCGTAATTTTATTATTTACCTTTTTCTATCATGTTGATAATTTCTTTCAGCTCGTCCGGGCTGATCTTTTTTTCTTTGGCGAAGAAAGATACCAGCTCCTTATACGAGTTTTCGAAATAGTCTTTTACAAAGCCATTCATAAACTTCTGCTTGTAAGCCGCTTCCTCCATAACAGGCGTATACTCATATACGTTACCTGTTTTCCGGCTCTCCACAAAACCTTTCTTTTCCAGGTTCTTAATAGTAGATGCCAGTGTGGTATAAGGAGGAGCCGGTGCGCTGTGCGCCTCCAGGAAGTCTTTCACAAAACCTTTCCCTACTTTCCAGATAGCCAGCATGGCTGTTTCTTCTTGCTGGGTAAGTTTTTCCATAGCAATTAAATAATTTGAATTACGATTCTTTCGTAAATCTACGAATGTTTCGTAGATAAACAAATATTTTTTTTGAAAGATGATTTCAGCGGAGGATTTTTTCAAAAAGAAAGAGGTGCAAAGGATTAAACCCCTGCACCTCTTATTATTTTATCTCCCGAAGGGAAATTATTTCAATATCTCTTCCAGTTTGGAAGCCAGTTCTTCACCACGCAGGTTTTTAGCCACAATCTTTCCTTTCGGATCAATCAGTACATTCTGCGGGATAGCGCGAACGCCATAAAGGTCTGCTGCTGCATTCTTCCAGCCTTTCAGATCGGAAACATGCGTCCAGGTGAGCTTATCGGCGTCTACCGCTGCCAGCCATTTATCTTTCTTGTCATCCAGGGAAACACCGAGGATTTCAAAGCCTTTATCCTTGAATTTATCGTAGGCTTTCACTACGTTAGGGTTCTCTGCACGGCAGGGGCCACACCAGCTTGCCCAGAAATCAACCAGTACATATTTGCCACGGAAAGATGACAGGCTGATATTTTTGCCATTGGCATCCGCCTGGGCAAAGTCAAGTGCAGGCTGTCCTATAGCTGTTTTACGGGCGGATTCCAGGCGTTTGGAAAATTCTTTACCGGAAGGTGAATTTTTGGCTTCCTTGCTCAATTTTTTAAACAGCGGCGTTACTTCAGCAGGCTTTATATCGTAACCGGCTACCTGGTTTAACAGGAACATCGCAATGGGGGAACTGGTATTTTTTGCAAGAAAATCGTTCTCGATCTTTTTCTCTTCTGCATCTAACGCATCATACTCCGCTTCCAGCTTTTTAATTCCTTCCTCGTCTTTGTTTTTCGCCAGTTCACGATACCTGGTTTGCAAGGCTGCTCCTTTCTCATTCACATCTTTCAACAGGTCATTCAGCTGTTTATAATCGTCGTTGGCTTTGGAACCGGTAACAGTAGCCTTGCTGATAGAATCGGTGGTGTTGATGGTAATAACGCCTTTATCCAGGAAAACCGCCAGCATATCGCGCCCCATAGACACCGGCCTTTCATTGCCTTTCTGTACCAGCATCAGGCTGGCCAAACCTGCTTCTTCCAGGGTGCCGTTGAATGTAAATTTACCGTCTTTGATCTGTGCGCTGTCCATGAAGTTTTCGCCACTTTTACGCATTCTCAGGTAAACAGTAGCGGGGTCATGCTGTTGGGAAACAGTTCCCTGTATAGTGTAAGGTTTGCCTGCTGCTGTGCCTTTCTTATCCTGGGCAAACATCACTGCCGGCACTAAAAGGGCTATACCTACAATTGCTTTTTTCATTGGTTTTTGTTTTACGAATAACAAATTTGTAAAATCGGCCGCGCATTAACAACCTGATTTTGATAAGCGGCTATTTTAACAACTGCTCCAGCTTGGCCTCCAGCTCTTCGCCGCGCAGGTTGCGGGCTATTATTTTCCCCGCTGGATCTACCAGGAAGTTAGTGGGAATAGACTGAACCCCATACTGCACTGCCACTTCGTTGCCCCAGCCCCGCAAATCGGATACCTGCGTCCAGGCCAGTCCATCCTGGCTGATGGCGCGTAACCAGCGCTCCCGGTTATCATCCAGGGAAACGCCCAGGATGGTGAAGTTTTTATCCTTGAACCTGTTATAAGCCTTTACTACATTAGGATTTTCCTGGCGGCACGGACCGCACCAGCTCGCCCAGAAATCAACCAGCACATACTTGCCCCTGAAAGACGACAGCTTTACGGGCTGCCCTTTGGCGTCTTCCTGCGAAAAATCATCCGCAGCTACATTCAGCACGTTTGCTTTCAGGCTTTTTACATAGGCGGTTACGCTCTTTCCATACTGGCTTTCCTGCACCGACTTATCCAGTGATTCAAACAATTGCCTGAACTCTTCCGGCTCCAGCCTGCTGCGCAGTTCATTCATCATCAGCCAGATGCTGGCAATACTCTTCGGATGCGAAGTAATAAACTGTTTACCGGTATTCACCACATCCCTGCTGAAAGTTTCCGCCTTCTTACGAAAAGCGTTCTTTCCCGGCTCATCTTCGGGGTTGATCTGTTTGGCCTCGGTATTCAGCTCCTGCGCCTGTTTGATCAATGGTTCAAATGCTTTCTGGTATTCCTGCATCGCCAGCGTATTGGCGTTACCTTTTACGGAAGCGGCTACGGGATAGGTAGCCAGGGAAGTGGTAAACTGTATAGGATCATTCCCCGTTACAAACAACATCGGGTAGTTTACATCCTGCAGGATCAGTGCATATACAGAAGGTTCCTTACCGCTTTTCACACGGAAACTGAACTGCTCATTCTTTATTACTGCCGAATCATCCGGGTTGTTGTCCTGGTCGTCAAAAAGATAAATGGTTTTGCCGTTCCCTCCTCTCACAATACCCGATACCTGCTGGGCATTCGCACCTGCGAAAACCAACGCCGCAGCGGCTAACAGGAAAATCTGTTTCATTACAAATTATTTTAATTAGTTAGTGGGGTGTAATATACGAAGAGATTCTTTCATGGAGAAGATGCCGGCTTCGCCGGCTTTTAAATTGTCTTGCCTCAGGATTTAGATGATTATACTGATTACGCTGATTTTATTACTTTCATAATCAGGCTTGCAAGTTAATTATCAACCTCTAATGAATAAAGATAAAATCAGTGTAATCAGTATAATCATCTAAATCCTGCAATAAGACAATTTAATGCCGGCTAAGCCGGCAGGCTATTTATGCCGTTGTTTTAACACGGATATAACATCTGACAGCTGGAAACCTTTTGCCTGCAGGAGGATCAGGTAATGGAACAACAGGTCGGCCGATTCGTTAAGGAACAGTTCATCGTTACTATCTTTTGCTTCAATCACCACTTCTACTGCTTCCTCTCCCACTTTCTGCGCAATTTTGTTGATGCCTTTGGCAAAAAGACTGGCAGTGTAAGATTTATCGGAAGGATTGTTCCTTCTGTCGGTGATGATGTTTTCCAGGGTAGCAAGAAAATCGTTGCTTACATTCTTTTCATCCCAGCAGGTATCGGCGCCGGTATGGCATACCGGGCCTACAGGGCTGGCTTTGATCAGGATGGTGTCCTGGTCGCAGTCTACCATCAGGTCTTCCACGATCAGGAAATTACCGCTCTCCTCTCCTTTTGTCCATAAACGGTTTTTTGAGCGGCTGAAAAAAGTCACCTTGCCTTCCGAAACGGTTTTCTCTACCGATTCCCGGTTCATGTAACCGAGCATCAGTACCTTGTTGGTAACGGCATCCTGTATAATAGCTGGTACCAGGCCATCGGGCGACTTTTGAAAATCTATCTGCATTGTTTACTTATTTCTGGTATCTTAAAATCTTACGTTCACTCCTTTGTTATAGAGAAAAGTTTTGAGCGCAGGAATTTCTATTTCTTTATAGTGGAAGATGCTGGCTGCAAGGGCTGCATCTGCCTGTGCGTTCTCAAAAACGTCGGTAAAATGTTCCATAGTGCCCGCACCGCCGGAAGCTATAACAGGCACATTCAGGTGCTGCGCCATTTGCCCGGTGATATCCAATGCAAAGCCTTTTTTTGTACCATCGTTGTTCATGGAGGTAAGCAGTATTTCACCGGCGCCGCGGCCTACCGCTTCTTTCGCCCAGTCGAACGCCTTTACTTCCGTTTTCACCCGGCCTCCATTCAGGTATACGTACCAGTCGCCGTCTTCAAACCGTGTATCAATAGCAAGTACAATACACTGGCTGCCAAATTCACGGGCCAGCCGGTCTACCAGCGCAGGATCCTTAAAAGCTGACGTATTTACGGAAATCTTATCCGCCCCGGATTGCAGCAGTACATATACATCTTCTACAGAAGAAATGCCGCCACCTACGGTAAAAGGAATATTCACATGACGGGCAATACCTGTTACCAGTTCCGCCAGGGTTTTTCTCCGTTCATTCGTTGCCGTTATATCCAGGAATACCAGTTCATCTGCTCCCTGTTCCGCATACAAAGCCCCCAGTTCAATGGGGTCGCCTGCATCGCGGATATTCTCAAAATTGATGCCCTTCACGGTACGGCCGTCTTTGATATCCAGGCATGGTATGATGCGTTTGGTCAACATGTACTAATAATTTACAGGAATGTTTTTAATGCATCCATGGAGATGTTACCTTCATAGATCGCTTTGCCGATGATAGCGCCGCTGCAGCCAATTTCCTGCAGGGTGGCCACATCTTCAATATTGCTCACACCGCCGCTGGCCACAAAGTTAATATCCCCGAAGCGTTCTATGATCTTTTTATAGAGATCAACGGATGGTCCCTGCAGCAGGCCGTCTTTGGCGATATCTGTACAAAAAATATTGGTGACGCCCTGTGCGATATTATTTTCCAGGAAATCAAACACCGATAATTCCGTTGTTTCCAGCCAGCCGCCTACCGCGATCCTTTCTTCTTTCACATCGGCGCCCAGGAATATTTTACCGGCGCCATACCTTTTCACCCAGCTAAAGAAAAGTTCCGGCTGCTTCACTGCCACACTGCCTATGGTAGCCAGTGCTGCACCGCTTTCAAATACTATTTCCAGATCCTTATCCGTTTTTATGCCGCCGCCAAAATCGGTTACCAGCGAGGTTTTCCCGGCAATACTTTCCAGCACTTTCCAGTTTACCACCGCTCCTTTTTTAGCGCCGTCCAGGTCTACCAGGTGAAGACGGCGTACGCCTATCGCTTCAAATTCCTTGGCCACTTCCAGCGGATGTTCGTTATACACTTTCTGCTGGCTGTAATCGCCCTGGGTAAGCCGTACGCATTTGCCGCCAATGATGTCAATGGCAGGTATGATTTCAAATTTTTTCGTTGTCATATACTGATTATCCAAAGGCAGTTCCATTCTAACAAAATTGATCCCTCCTTTAACAAAGTAATCGCCTTTCTTCGTATAGCCCAGCCTGTCGTAAAAAGTTACCGCGGTGTCGCGTGCATTACACCAGAGCAGTTTTATATTTTCTTTTTTGCAGATGTCGACCAGGTGTGCCAATATTGCTTTGCCAAAGCCTTTTCCCTGTGCAGCGGGTGCAGTAGCCAGTTTGCGGAACTGCGCGCTTCCATTGCCGGGAAAAAGAGATACTACTGTTACCAGTTGCCCCTGGTCAAAAACGCCAAAGTGCAGCCCATCTTCATCATGGTCTACCTTCACCGCCTGCAGCGATTCATTGGGATACAGTACATCCCTGCGGAGCTGTAAGGTATCATCTGCGCTGATCTTCCGGATATTCATCTTACAGGTTCAAAAAGTTTTCAATGATACGGGCGCCGGCCACGGCGGATTTCTCCGGGTGGAACTGCACCGCGTAAAAATTATCCTTCTGCAGGGCGGCGCTGTAGTTGATCACGTAATTGGTGATAGCTACGGTATCTGCACCAAGCGCTGCATAATAACTGTGCACAAAATACATGTAGGCATTTTCCGGTACGTGTTCAAACACTACGCTGTGCAAACCGGTAATGTTATTCCAGCCGATCTGCGGTATTTTCAGGAGGTTTTCTACCGGCGACCGGAACCGTTTCACATCCACATCAAATATGCCTATACATTTGGTATCGTTTTCTTCCGAATGTTTACACAGTAATTGCATTCCCAGGCAAATACCCAGTACTGGCTGTTTCAGGCCGGCAATCACCTCGTCCAGTTTTCTTTCCTTCAGGTACTGCATGGCCGTACTGGCCTCTCCTACACCGGGAAAAATCACCTTATCGGCGGCCATGATCTCTTCATGATCATCTGTAACAGTACCGTTTACGCCTAAACGTTCCAATGCAAACTGCACGGAGCGGATGTTACCCGCGTTGTATTTTATGATAGCCGTTTTCATGTTATTACTGAATTATTCCCGAAATAAACGTTTTCACCGTTTCGTCAATATTGGTGCTTTGCTCAATGGCCCTGATAAAGGCAGTGCCTATAATAGCACCATTGGCATATGCGGATGCCGCCTCAAAAGTAGCTTTATCTTTTATACCAAACCCAATTAAAACCGGGTTCCTGAGCTGCAGCTGTTTCAGTCGCTCAAAATAAGCCTGCTGGTCCTTCATGTCCTTGTCTTTTCCCGTAGTGGAAGAAGACGATACCGCGTAAATAAACCCTTTACTCAGGCTGTCTATTTTACGGATACGCGCTTCGCTGGTTTCGGGTGTTACGAGGAAGATCAGGTGCAGGTTATATTTTTCAAAAACAGGTTTATATTCATGCTCATATTCGGCCATTGGCAGGTCCGGTACAATGATACCATCCACGCCTACTTCCGCACATTTGGCGCAAAACGCTTCCACGCCATAGGTTAATACGGGATTGAAATACCCCATGAGGATCACCGGCACCTGTATACTGCTTCTGAATCCTGAAAGCTGCTCAAACAACTTTTGAAGGCTCATCCCGTTCTGAAGGGCTTTGGTGCTGCTGTCCTGGATCACGGGGCCATCTGCCAGCGGATCGGAGAATGGCATCCCCAGCTCAATAAGATCTGCACCATGTTGTTGTAATGCGGTCATCACGGGCAAAGTGTCGTTTAACTGCGGGAAACCAGCCGTGCAATATATATTTAAAACGCCGTGTTGCTTTTTAGCAAACAGTTGATCAATACGATTCTGCATAATCCATTTTATTTATTCATGTGACGGATATAGGTATCCAGGTCTTTATCACCGCGGCCTGAAAGGCATACCACTACTACATCATGTGTATTCAGTGTAAGGTCTTTCAGCTTAGCCAGTGCATGGGCCGATTCCATTGCAGGAATAATTCCCTCCAGCAGACTCAGTTCATAAGCGGCTGCCAGCGCTTCTTCATCAGTGGCAGAGAGGAACTGCGCCCGGCCCGACTCATACAAATGCGCGTGCATGGGTCCTATCCCCGGATAATCCAATCCTGCGGAAATGGAATGTGGTTCTACGATCTGTCCGTCGCCCGTTTGCATGATCAATGTTTTGCTGGCGTGGATAATACCGATCGTGCCCAGTTGCGTGGTAGCAGCGGAAAACCCGCTGTGTACCCCTTTACCACCGGCTTCTACAGCTACCAGTTTTACATTTTCCCGGTCCAGGTAATGGAAATAAGCGCCGGCTGCATTGCTGCCGCCGCCAATACAGGCTACTACGTAGTTGGGATCTTCGCTGCCGGTTTTCTCCAATAGCTGTTTCTTAATTTCTTCACTGATCACCGACTGGAAACGCGCCACCATATCCGGGTATGGATGTGGCCCTGCTGCAGTACCGAGGATATAATGGGTATCTACCGGATTGTTGATCCAGTCGCGGATCGCTTCATTGGTAGCATCCTTGAGGGTTTTACTACCGCTGGTAGCC
>JBCNPS010000302.1:0-9028 GCA_039593235.1 Chitinophaga sp.
GTTTTTGCCAGTACCGGTATCCGGAGGAACTTAATGGGCATCAGGTTATTGGATCCTTCATTGTACGCGTAACGGGTATATAGTTCAAAAATGTTTTCGCGGGTGTTACCTATAAATGCTTTTGCATACTGAATGCTGTCTATTTTCCCGGCAGGCGCAGGCAAACCATACAAGCCACTGTTTACAATGCTTTCCACCAAAGCCGATGCTTTGGCTACATCCGCCATATCCGGTGTAGCCTCAAAGGCCGGTTTTTTGATCACACAGGCACGCCACAGGTATACCTGCGATTGCAGCGCCATCACTACGGCTTTATTGGGAACTGTTCCCCTGCTGGCATCCACTTCATAAGTCATATCCAGGCAGTTGGCTGCAGAATCAAGATCGTTCAGGATCTGCTGTACCACTACGTTCTTATCCGTGCGGGCCAATGGTTTGTTGGCAATAGGATCCGGGTCAGGGGTTAATACCAGCGGTACATCCCCAAAAGTGCGGAGCAGCTGGAAGTAAACATAGGAACGGATAAAAAGGGTTTGCCCTGCAATGTTCTTCCGTCCTTTTTCCGGGTCGTCGAGGAAGGTATCGTCTGGCACCAGCGGCAACTTTTCCAGTATGAGGTTGGTTTGCAGGATGGTGCTGTAAAACCTCGACCAGTTACGGAACACATCCAGGTAGTTCATTTCAAACTTGCCCACCTGTATATTCCAGTCGGAGCCCGAAAAATAAGGCCCCTGGCGGATAATGATAAACTGGTCACCCAGCGTCATATCACCCAGGTTATGCAGGTAATCCTGCTCCAGCATATTGGAGCGCAGCGATGCATAAGCGCCGGCCAATGCTTTCTTCATATCATTCTCCGACTTCCAGAATTTCTCTTCGTAAGTAGTATCCTTCGGCTCCTGGTTCAGCATCTTCTTACACCCCGGTAAAAATGCAGCCACTATAATGATGATAATTAAAGTCCGTTTCATAAAAAGTGTTTAGCTGTTTTAAAATCCTACATCAATGCCCAGTGTATATTTATGCGGGCTCGGATAGCCTACACCGTTATACTCTCCGTAAGGGTTTACATTCTCTGCATCCGGTAATCTTTTGGAGGCCTGGAAGATGTATACATTGTCCATCAGCCCGTAGAACCGCAGGCGGTTCAAATGCAGCGGCTTCAATGCTTTTTCGCGGAGGGTATAACCAAATGAAATATTCTTGATCCTGAAATAATCGCCTTTCTCCAGGAAGAAGGTCTGATCTGCCCGGTAGTAGTAACGGTAAGTGCCAATATCCATTCTTGCATACTGGGCTTTGTCGCCCGGCTTGCGCCAGATGTTCATGGAAGAAAGATCAGACACTGCATACTTGGAAAACTCATTACCGGCGGCATCCCAGCCATAACGGCCATAGGTATCCGATTCATACAGGTTCAGTACATCGCGTTTGAACGTAAATGTGCAAAGGAACCCGAAGGTGAAATTCTTCCAGTAAAAGTTTTGCGTGATACCACCGGTGAGGAAAGGATTAGGATTGCCATAAGGGATCTTATCACCAGTGATTCCACCGTTAAAAGCATCTATAATGCCATCTCCATCCAGGTCGGCAAAAATAAATTCACCTGCCCGGAAAGGGTTATTGGAAGCGGGATCATTCACTGCACCTACCTGGAATTTCTTACCGGTATATTTGTCTGTCGGCACATCATCGTCGGTACTATATACACCCAATGTTTTCAGCAGGTAAAAAGTATTCACTGCTTTTCCACGGGTAAGAATATGCGTGGTATTAAAGAGATTACCAAAAGTAAGATCCCTGTTATTATTAGGCATACTAACCACTATATTCTTGTTCATGCTCACATTCCAGAGTATTTCCCAGCGCAGGGCGCTCTTCTCCGGCATTACATTCCTGAACTGGAAGTTGATATCGATACCGGAATTGCGTAACTGCGCACCGTTGGTTTTGGCAGTAGCAATACCGGTAGTGCTTTGCAGGTTCATGTCAATTAACCCGGCTTTACTGTTCTTCACATATACATCGGCGCTGAAGTAATACTTACCATTCATCAGCTCTGCTTCTATACCACCATTCCAGCTGGCGGTTTTCTCCCAGCTGATATCTTTCTGCGCCACGCCACCGGAGCCGAATTGAGGGGTAATAGTAACACTGCCGTTATAGGTATTCGGATTCAGACCGCTGCCATTGTAGCCGGCGCCGCCAACGTTATAAAGACTATACTGCAAATAATAATCACCCGGCAGGTTACCCAGCACACCATAACTGCCGCGCAGTTTCAGCATGGATAGCCAGCTGGCATAACGCCGCATGAACGGCTCGTTGCTGATCATCCAGCCGGCGGAGATAGCGGGAAAGTATCCCCATTTATTATCAGGGCCAAAGCTGGATGCAGCATCCCCGCGAAGAGAAGCAGAGAAGAGATAAGTGCTTTTATAATCATAGTTCACCCGCGAAAACAGCGAGAGGATACCGAAGGCAGAGTAGGCGGAACTACCGTACAGGTAAGGCCCCTGCGGGAAACCGTTCACCACCTGGATCTGGTCGCTGGCGCCGCGCGAACCCTGTGCATAAGTATTCTGGTAAGTGCTGTACTGCACTTCCTGCCCTACAATAGCATTGATAGTATGTTCCTTTCCCTTCCCGAATACCGCATTCCAGTTCAGGTCGTTGGAGGTGGTATAACTTTGCTGCAGGCCACTCGTAGATGCTGCGGAGTTGCCAAGATCCGCATTCAGCTCACCGGGCACTGATACATCGCGGCGGCTCATTACCATCGATACGGAGTTGCGGGAGCGGAACGACAACTGGCTGGATAACCGCAGCTGCACGGAAATATCGCCGTTCACCTGGTTGTCCACGTTAATGTCCATATTACTGGAATACCGACCCAGCACCCGTTGCAGGCTATTTTCATCAGGTGCAAACAACGACGACGGCATACTTTGTCCTACTGCCCCGAACAGATCTGTACTGCCGGAGCCCCGTCCTCTTTCCATGCGGGCCAGCCGGATGTTTGGCACCACTTCCAGTGCGCCGTTTTTGGTGCGTATTGAAGAAGAATAGTTGAGCGTATAACGTTTAAATCCGGAGGCTTTCACAATACCATCTTCCATATACAAACCGGCAGACAGCCGGTAGGTATTATACTCCGTACCCCCGTATACGTTAAAGTCTACATTCCGTATCACTCCCTTACGGTAAAACAGGCGTTGCCAGTCGGTAGCCTTATCCAGGTCCGGGTTCAGGCTGTCCGTCATGATAAGGTTCTTATGTGTAAGCCTGTCGTAGTTCCCTTCAAAGGCATCGTCGTACAGGCGGATCTTCTCGCGGCGTTCCGCTGCCCCCACCAATACCTGGCGGAGTTTAGGGATCTCCGTTAAACCGCCGTAGGCCGATACGCTGAAGCGCGGCGCGCCGGTACGGGCTCTTTTTGTTTTGATGATGATGACCCCGTTTGCGCCACGGGAGCCGTATACGGCTGCAGCAGCCGCATCTTTCAATACATCCACCGATTCAATTTCATTGGGGTTCAAACCTGCAATATTGTTGGTGCCGGTACCAATGTCCGGTCCTACCATATCGTCATTGAACTGCGGCACATCATCGATCACATACAGCGGCTTGTTGAGTATCTTATACTGATTGTTCTGGTAAGATGTGCCGATGGCTGTGTTACCTCTTACGGAAATCGTGGGCGCAGCGCCGGGCTCACCGGTGAAGTTCTGCACATTTACGCCGGACATGCGCCCCTGCAGCAGTTGTTCAAAACTGCCGGCGGGAATGTTTTCAATATCTTTTCCTTTAATGCTGGAAACGGCTGCAGTGGCCTTACGCCGGTTAACAGCCTGGTAGCCGATCACCACCACGTCGCCCAATGCGCCGCTCTGCGCTGTGAGCACCACATTCAGGTGGGTGCGGCCTTTCAGTTTCTGTTCCTGTTTAAGGTAGCCGATAAAACTGATCTCCAAGGTAGCATCGGGTGGCGCTGCCAGGGAAAATTCGCCTTTGTCATCCGTGACTACCCCCTGGGTATTCCCTTTGATTTTGACCGAGGCGCCGGGCAATGGCCCGCTTCTTTCATCTGTGATTTTGCCGGTCACTTTTACGTTCTGGGCAACAGATGGTAAGACCGCCAATAAGGCGATAAAGGCCATGACAATTTTTTGCATGGGATTAGATTTAAGCAGTGTTGAAAAATTCTGGTTGATATGCGCTGATACAGGTCCGCGCATCGTGCGTTAACGCGATATTAGATTTTATTCCGGTTGATCTGTTTTAATTGTATTATTGACAATTGTTATCACAAATCTATCTAAAAGGACCGGATATTACTTCCCGGAAATTAACTGATAGATTGCTGATTTTAACAGGTAGAAAAAGAAAAGGGGCGTTACTTTTTACATTTGCAACACCCCATAAAATTATAACCTGTAAAAGCGCCAGCTGGATGTAAAATCCTTTGGCACCGGCTTGTTCAACAGGATGGACCGGAGCATTTCTATAGGCATCATATTTTCCCTGAGCACCGCGTCATGATATTGTTTAAAAGACATTTTGCCGCTGTCTACCAGTTCCTTTTTCAGGGCTTCAAACTGCAACCCGCCAATCATATAGGCAATCTGGTATAAGGGGCTGTACCCGCCCACAAAAGAGCGGCGCACCTCTCCTTCTGCATTGGCCCGTTCATGCCCTACGCGGTCTACGAGGAAGTCAATACATTGCTGCGGCGTCCATTTGCCGGTGTGATAATTAATAGAGAAGATAATACGCGCGCAGCGGTGCTTGCGCCAGAACAACATGCCTACACGGTCTTCAGGTGATTTGGCAAATCCCTGGTCCCATAACAGCCGCTCCCAGTACAGTGCCCATCCTTCAATCCAGAACGGGGTTTCAAAATGCCGGTAAGTTTTATAACGGTTCTGCATAAACTCCTGCAGCGCATGGCCTGCCAGCAGTTCATGATGTACTGTAGCCCGGGAGAAATGCGGGTTATTGCCCCGCATGCTCATCATCTTATCTTCGTGGCTCATGCTGCTAACGGGGTAGGATACACTAAATTCTTCCCCACCGGTAAAGAAGGGATTTACCAACTGGCGTTCAGGCGTCATCATGATCATACGCCAGGTTTCTTCCGCCAGTGGCGGCAGGGTGATCAGGTTGTGCTGCTTTATAAAATCCACAGATTCGTTATAGAGTTTCATCATGGCAGCCGGTTGATCCGCCGGGGGAACATAACTGTTCTTCACTTTTTCCATGGCGGCTTTCCAGTCGGTACCCAATCCCATTTCACGCGTGGCTTTTTCCATTTCCGCATCACACCAGGCAAATTCCTTATTCGCAATAGCCAGCAGTTCTTCCGGCGTGTAGGGGATCATTTCCTCCTGCAACCCTTTGATCAGCGCCGTTCTTCCGATAGGATGACCGGCAATACCGCTTCCATCGTCCGGCATACGGGCCGTGCTTTTTTCTTTATTATAGAAGGCAACGCTGTAGGTTTTCAGCAGGCTGTCTACCTGCTTATACGGAGCCGGCACCCACCAGGAAAAAAGCGGGTCATAACCATTATAAAAAGTGAACACACTGCTCAATGCTTCCCGCAAACCTTTGATGGTGGAAATCCCCCTGCGGAGCTGCGGCAGGGTGAGCGAGCTATCGTTTTCCAGTTGCTGCCTGCTTTTGGTGATGTCTTTTGCCATATCGCTCAGCTGTGCAGCCAATGCCGGTGCGTCCGGCTTTTCCCCGCGGCGGCGATGCTGTTCCACCTGGTAGATCTTTTCTGCAAAGGAAAACCATTTCTTCAACTGCGCACTTTCCTGCTGTGCCAGCATCAGCCCATCCAGTTCCCGGGACAGCCGGCGTTTAAACAAAGTATAATCTACCTGCGCCCCCACGTTTAACGCTGTATAGTTCAGGCGCTCCAGCCGTTGCTGATAGCTCTTTACCAGGGTGGTCATACGGGAAAGCTGCTCCGGTGAATTATCTGCAAAATAAAATCGGTGCAGGTTACCGGCATCTGCATCATACTGCACCATGATATTATTCACTTCGCTCGACTGGAGATACAGGTCATTATCTGCCGACTGGGCGGCAACAGTTACCTGCTGTAACAGCAGGCTGGTAAGAAGCGGGTATAATTTCTTCAAAAGAGGCATAATTTACTCGTTTATATTTCTGTCTGGCGGATTGGTATCCAGGAGATTTTTTACAAAGAAATCGCGGCGTTTAATGCGTCCGTAAGGGCCTCCGTCGCTGTGCCCCATGCCGGGCACCGGCAAAAATTCAAATGACTTCCCTTTTTTGATCAGCGCGTTGATCACACGATAGGTGGATTCCGGCGGTACGTTAGTATCCGCCTCTCCTACTATCAGGAGCAGCCGGCCCTGTAATTTACCGGCATTCGTTACATTCGACTGCGCTTCATACTCTTTTCCTACCGGGTAGCCCATCCATTGTTCATTCCACCATTGTTTATCCACGCGGTTATCATGGCAACCGCAGGAAGCCACTGCCGCTTTATAGAACTCCGGGTGAAAGAGCAGGCCGCCCAGCGCGTTTTGTCCGCCGGCCGAAGTTCCGTATAACCCTACCCGTAAGGTATCCACAAAAGGATACTTTTCCGCCAGCGCTTTGATCCAGAGAATACGGTCCGGGAAGCCGGCGTCTGCAAGGTTCTTCCAGCATACGTCGTGAAATGCTTTTGAGCGGTTGGCAGTGCCCATACCATCTATCTGTACTACAATGAACCCAAGATCCGCCAGGCTCTGCATATCATTGTAATAGCTCATGAAACTCTTTGGTACAAAAGCATCCTGCGGACCGGCATAAATATTTTCCACTACAGGATACATTTTAGTGGAATCATAATCTGTTGGCCGGCACATCACACCCCAGATATCTGTTTTACCATCACGGCCTTTCGCGGTGAAGGGAACGGGGAAAGGTACGCCGGTAGCCTCCCATCCGCTTACGTCCGCCTTCTCCAGCACGGTGATCAGTTTCCCGTCGGCTGTACGGCGCAGTTCATTCACCGGGGGTACATTTACCTGTGAGTATTTGTCAATAAAATATTTCCTGTCGGGAGAAAAGAATACCTGGTGGTTCCCGTTGGCTGGTGTCAGGTCAAGCAGGTGCTTACCCGCGAAGTCCGTACGGTAGTAGTGAACAAAGTAAGGATCTTCCCCCGCGTTCCTGCCGCCGGCCCTGAACCATATCTCTCTTTTCTTTGCGTCTACACTGTCTATTTCCCTCACCACCCAATCGCCTTTTGTTACCTGGTTCTTCACTTCACCGGTGAGGGTATTCACCAGGTAAATGTGCCGCCAGCCATCTTTTTCAGAGGTCCACAGCAGTTCATTGGTTTCCGGCAGATAATGAGTATAGAGGCGGGATTCGTAGATGAAAGTAGGCGTTTGTTCATCCAGTATGGTGCGGGTGTTGCCATTGGTGGCATCCACTTCTATTACGCGGAAGCGTTGGTGACCACGATCCACTTTTTCATAAAGAAAATAGCGCGGGTCTTTATCACGCCAGTGCAGCACCGGTGCATCAAAAAAATCGATCTGTTCTGTTTTTACATGGGTAGTAGTTTTTCCTTCCATCGTGAACAGGTACATATCGAAGGTGGTAAAGGGATCGCCCGGCTGCTTGTAAGGATGGGAGCGTAGCTGCCCGCGGGTAGTGCCGGGCACATCGGTGAGCACATAATATACCGAGGAATCTTCCACGGGATGAATGCGGTAGCCAACAAGGTATTTGCTGTCGGGCGACCAGGCGAAGGCGCCATAGAAATCGCCGTCCGCTTTCCCGTCGGTGGTGAATGGTGTAAGTGCGCCGGTAGCTACCGAGCGTACATATACATTCCCGCCTATGGTAGTGGCCACCCATTTTTTATCAGGCGAAACGCTGTCGGTGGCAAATCCTTCCCAGCGGCTTGGCTCATGTTGCCTCACCGGCAGGAGCCTGATCTCATTCTTTGCCAGTTGCGCAATTTTTGCCGTGTCGGTGATCGCCTCTTTTTTACCGGTGGCGGCGGTCACAAGATAAGCTGTTCTAGTACTGTCTTTTCCTGTGATCACGTACCAGAACGACTTCCCGCCGGGCATCCAGTTGGCATCCACATTATGCCGGGAAATGGTTCTCCGGGTAATGCTATCCAGTAATTGTACTTTCCTGTATCGCTGCAATATCTCCGCATGTGAAGGCAGGTAAGGCGTTGGCTTGTTTTGCTGTGCGAGCAGCAGCCCCGTTGGCAGGCTCCATAAAATCAGCAGGTAAAGAAATCGTTGATATTTCATAAGTTGTGTTGATCCGCTGTAATTAAATGTAATATGGACAATTAATATAATCCGGCTGCCCGGATATTTTTTAAAAGTACATCAGGCATTGATTAGTTTTTAAACGTTTTTTAATAACTTGTTCTCATATCTTCACCTAAATTTGGTTACAATCTCTTCAAAGCTGTTAAAAAAAGAATAATGTAATTACATGAAAGTATTACAGTTTACAATACCTGTAGCGCACGATAAAACCATTATCACACAACAAGACCGGTTGCCGGCCTTCTATCCGCATCTTCACCGCCATGAAGAGATTCAGCTTACCTGGATCCAGCATGGTCATGGTACATTGATAGTGGAAAATAATATGCATACTTTCTGGTCCAATGAAATATACTGGATAGGGAGTAACCAGCCGCATGTGTTAAAGAGTGAAGAATCGCCGTTTAGCGGCAAGAATAAAAAAAATGTACAGGCCCTCACGCTTTTCTTCAACCCGGAAGGCAAGCTGTCGCCCTTGTTTGCTTTACCGGAATTTAAAAAGATAAAATCTTTTATTGATCAGTCGCAGAACGGGTTCAAGATCCCTGAGGCGCACGTAGTGGATATCTCCAGCCGGTTGTTGAAGATTCACCAGTCGCAGGGCATTGCACAATTCCTGGCATTTGTGGAGCTGATCAATTTCTTTCTCACTATCAAAAACCTGGAACCGCTGATCACGGGATCAAGGTTATCTGCTGTAAATG
>JBCNPS010000303.1:0-9005 GCA_039593235.1 Chitinophaga sp.
GCAACAGCCCGAGCCACTCTCGCCGTCGCCCGAAATGCTGGCCCAGGTGTCGCAGCAACTGCTGGCCGTGTGCGCGGCGCCGCAAGGTTATCCTCCACTACTTCGGGGAACATTACGATACGGAAAACTGCGGACAGTGCGATAACTGCCGCAATCCAAAAGAAAAGATAGAAGTAAAGAACCGGGTAGTGATCATGCTGAAAGCTATCCGCTCGCTCGAAGAACGCTTTGGCAGCGAATATGTGATCAATATCATCACCGGGAAAACCACCCCGCAAATCAACACTTACCGCCACGATAAACTTGATGTGTTCGGTGAAGGGAAGGAATTTGATGCGCATTTCTGGAACTCCCTGATGCGCCAGATGATGCTGGAAGGATTGATAGAAAAAGATATTGAAGAATATGGCTTACTGAAAGTAACCGACAAAGGCGCCAAATTCCTCAAAAAGCCATACTCTATCATGGTAGCGCTGAATCACCAGTTTGATGAAGACGCTATGGATGAAGAGGAAGAAGCCGCCGCAGAAGCACAGGCATCTGCAGACCCGGCACTCTTTGAAATGCTGAAAGAACTGCGCAAAAAAGTATCAAAAGAAAAGAACCTTCCTCCCTTTGTTATCTTCCTTGAAACATCCCTGGAAGATATGGCCACCCAGTATCCTACCACTGTGCAGGAACTGGAAAAGATCCAGGGCGTTAGCAAGGGTAAAGCGATCCGCTATGGTAAACAGTTCCTGGATGTGATCACCAAATATGTGGAGGAAAACAATATCACCAAGCCGGACGATTTCGTGATGAAAAGCGTGGTGAATAAAAGCGGGATGAAAGTATTCATCATCCAGAATATCGATAAAAAGATCCCTCTCGAAACCATTGCAAAAAACAAGGAGCTTTCCCTCTCCCAGTTACTCGATGAAATGGAAACTATTGTAGCCAGTGGTACCAAACTGAATATCGATTATTGCCTGGATGAAGAACTGGACGACTATGCGCAAGATGAGATCATGGAATACTTCAAAGGATGTGAAACATCGAGTCTTGCTCTCGCCAGGGAAGAACTGATTGAAAATGATTATTCGCTGGAACAATTAAAGCTGATGCGTATAAAATTCCTGGTAGTATACGGCAACTAATACCTTTTACCAGGAACAATACCACAACAAATGAGCATCAAAAAAATACAGGAAACCATCGCCCCCGTTAGAGAACAGGTGGTAACCCACCCACTATACGCCGAACTGCAAACATTAGACGACGTTCGCACTTTTATGCAGTACCATGTATACGCCGTTTGGGATTTCATGTCTTTACTGAAAGGACTGCAGCAACAGCTTACCTGCGTTAATGTACCCTGGGTACCGGCAGGCAACGCTGCTACCCGTTACCTGATCAATGAAATTGTAACAGGAGAAGAAAGCGATGTAGATAAGGAAGGGAACCGGTGCAGTCACTTCGAACTCTATGAGCGCGCCATGCAACAGGCCGGTGCAGATACCGCTCCAATAAACGCGATTATAACCGGTATAAGAGCCGGTAAGGCAATTCAGGACATATTATCCGCCGCCATTCTTCCTGAGGCCGTAAAGGGCTTTCTAAACTTTACATTTAATGTAATTGCCACCGGTAAGGCACATATTATGGCCGCCGTTTTTACTTTCGGCAGGGAAGACCTGATCCCTGATATGTTCCTCGCCCTGGTAAAAGACCTCGATCAGAAATTTCCCGGGAAACTGGACACCTTCGTTTATTACCTGGAAAGACATATTGAAGTAGACGGCGATCACCACAGCCAACTGGCCATGCAAATGGTGAGTGAATTATGTGGAACAGACAAACATAAATGGGAAGAGGCAGCTGAATATGCACGCCAGTCGCTCTATTGGCGGCATGAACTTTGGAGCGGTATCCTGAGCGAAAAAGTGATTTTGTAAATTTTTCACGAAAAAATTTTGCAATTCAAAAGATTGTATTACTTTTGCAATCCCCTCAGGAGAGAGGGCAATAAAAACGGATGGTGCGGTAGCTCAGTTGGTAGAGCAAAGGACTGAAAATCCTTGTGTCGCCGGTTCGATCCCGGCTCACACCACGAAGCGGGAACATTACTGTAAAAAGTATTGTTCCCGTTTTTTATTTCCCCTAACGCCTTCACCAGGCCCGTCATTTGGCGTAATACTTCATTCACCCCCGGAGTTCGACACTGGTCATTTTTCCTATTATATGATATCCCTTCAGGAAAGATCAAAAATTGCAGTTGCTGCTTCTCTCCATAATTGCCCAAATTTCACAAGGGCGCTAATTTCGAGGTATAGGTAATGCCCTCGTCAACACATTTTTCGAGATTCGACACCCCACTTTTGAATTTAAGCTGCTCCTGTTCAATATTTTTGCGCTCTTCCAAAAGCCGGGGCTTAAATTTCTCATACATCTCCCGATCAATATCCTCAATAGCGAAGCGTTCTTTCAGCCGATGCAGTTTTTTATCAACCTCTCTTAATTGTTCAAGCAATAATTCCCGCTGTTGTTTACTTTCACAACATCAGTCATCAAACCATTCTCATAATATTCTACTCCCGATGATAAATTTTTGACTGGCAGCAGTTTTTAATATCGCTATCGCTTAATGTTTTAAAAAAGTCTGGCAGGCTTTTTTTACGACTTTTAAATAACGGAAACACTGAATGTATTATTTGCTGGAAGTTTAAAAGAAATCAGTCGGCGCAACAAGAGAAAGTCGCTTATTTATTTCCCTGAGATTAAAATAGGATGCGTTCCATGTTTCTTTGGAATCTAAGCCAATCCAGTCAATAAATTCCTTTTTTTCCTTTTTTGTACCAGAGGCAAAACATTGCAGCATGGCTGCATAACCATATATTCCTCCTACATCTTCAGGCGGGCATTCATTTTCCCCATCTATACAAACAGCACAATAAAGTTCTTTACTTATAATAGCTTCTAATTTGATCTGGTGTACCCAGTTATCACCAAAATCATAAGTATACACATATTCATTTCCTTTCTTTTTAAAAACAGTTTTGATTAAAACAGATCTTGCATCATGCAGAAGGATACCTGATTCTTCATATGGAATGCCTATTCCTTCATCATCCATCATTCCTGATTTACTAAACTGGAAAAGATGACCATTCTCCCAACCGAAAGCTGCCTGAATGGCCATGTGTAAGTTGTAAAATGAATAATCTTCCGGCACTATAATACTGCGCCATATTAATGGGGAAGAATCATTCAGGCTTATATGTAACTGGAAAGCTTTACTTTTCATAGTATGAGCAATTGAAAAACGCTAAACATCGTTATTGGAATATTTCCTGGTATTTATTCTCGATTTCAATAACCTCTTCATCTGTTAAAGCTTCGAACTCTTTTGCTCTTTCAGAAAGTTGCCCCTTTCCTTGTTGCAGAAAACGGACAAGCAAAGCAACTGTTCTATCCGGCATTTCAAAGTGGTTATCCAGATAATCTTTCATAAGATCATACTTTTCGAGATAATCAACTTCTGCAGGAATTGTTTGTTCAATGGTTTGCTGAACGCAACTATATAAAAACTCCACCTGTTTGGTTGCATCAAAATACCGATAGAGATCAATTGTATCATTCAGTACTTCAACGTTATTATTTTCAGCGGGTTTCCAATCCACCAAATCAAGACGTGGTCTTGAAAAGCCCTCTAACACCCGGCGATATTCATCCAATCGCTCTAAAATGATGGCAGAAACGGGAAAGATTATTCCTTTTGGAATATATTCTTTTCTTAAAAGTACATGATGAATCATGTACCGGTGAATCCTACCGTTTCCATCCGCGAAGGGATGTATAAATACAAACCCAAAAGCAATCATTGCCGCAGCGAATACGGCATCAAAGGAATCATCCTTTTCCAATTTTTGATTGGCAGCGATCCAACCATCTATTAATATGTCAATGTCTTGCCATTTGGCTGAAATATGATCTGGAATGGGTGTTCCATGTCGTCTGTCATGTTCACCAATAAACCCTTCGTGATCGCGGAACCCCATCCGGGTGAATCGCGGATTATCTATTACTACCTGTTGTAATCGGATTAGTACATCTTTCGTGACTGGTGTTTGACCTGCCTGACCGATAGCCCGCCCCCAACGCTGTGCCCGGTTTTGCGGTGGTCTTTCTCCTTCAATGGCATAAGATGCTTTTGAATCTTTTAATAACAAAAAAGCCGCTGTTCTTGCCATAACATCCGGGTGAATTTTTCTGATGATCCTTTTTATCTGTTGGGATAAATCAAGACTGATATATTGCTCCAGTAAACCAGTCTTTCTGATCATAGGACAAAAATCTTTAACGCCGGGAAGATTATTTCTTATCCGATGCCTTTTAGAGGTCTCCAGTCTACCACGATAGGCATATTGAATGCTTTCATCAACCAGGTTAATATAGTTACCGGCTATCAGATCAGGAATTTCCAGTTGAAAACCCATCAACCACTCGTATAAGAACCATATTTTCCTGCTGTATTGGCCTGTTGGTTCACTGGTGATCACTTTGCTGATTTCTTTTGCATCCAGCTTTTCAAATAATTTTTTAAGTAGCCCAAGTTCAATTCCTTCATACTTTAATGCAAATGTCAGATGCCCTATGAGAGTATCGTCAGGCATATGTCTGGGTGTAAGAACAATCCATTCTTCTGTTTTGTATTGCTTGTGCTTTTGGCTGATAAGAGCCAAAATATCGGGAAGCGGAAACTGTAAATTATAGGCTTTCAATATAGCTCCATATCCTACTAAATAACCTTTTTCGGGGGAAGTCCGCTCCTGAAAAACGGTTATTGGCTGTGAAAAACTATTAATTATCATCCTATTTCATGAAATATAGTTAAACCATATTATGAAAATTAAATAAATTTTATGAAATATAGTTAAAAAACCAGGTGTTGCATGAAAAGCAATTATTTCGATAACCATATTTGTTTCACAAATTTCAGAGGAAACGGGCTCGCCCGCAATGAAAAAAACTGCAATCAGACATTTACAGTACCTTAAAGATTACACCTGAAAAGCGCTATTTGCATTCCGGTCCTGATGCTTACACAATTTCGCAAAATCATCGATGAAATGCTTCGACATCTTCCCGTTCCTTTCACAGAAGCGGAAAGTCACTCCCCCTCACTCCACCACCAAACCCAATATCCTTCCTATAGCCTCCTTCAACTCCTCTACCCTTTCATTAAACCGCAGCCCCGACTGTGTTACCAATCTTTCTAAAATGTGAATACTCCCATTTTCCACCAGCTGTTCCAATTGCGCTATATGCTCCCCGCAAATCACTCTTTTATCAAACCAGCTTGAGTATAATACGAAATAATAAATCTCAAAAGCAGACTGGTTAAAATATGACAGGATCTTCCGTATATCAAACGCGCTATTGTCCAGCACCAGGTTGAGGTTAATAAGAAAGGAAGTATCCGATACGGTATGGTACTGTATAACAGACCTGATACGATGGAGCTGTTCATCCGCCCGGGAATAAGGACTCCGGGCATTTACCACAATGAATTTCTCGCTCCACAAAGCATCCAGCTTTATTGGTTGTTTGAAGAGGTAAAATCGCTTCCTTCGAAATAAATATTGCAGGGTTCTCATTTTGCCGGAATGAGGGTTACCAACAATGATAAATAGTTTTCGTGGGTTAAAATTCATCTTCAAAAAAACACAGAAAATATCAAAAGAGTGTTAATCAATTGTGAACAGAATTATACTTTTTCTGCCAGCCAGGCTATCAGCTGTGCGCAGGGAAATAACAGCAACTGCGCCAGTACAGTTCCTGCAATACGCGCAATTACCATATAGGAAACAAATCTCCTGAATGCATCCTGTGAAAGCTTGCCTAATACAACATCATCTGTAAGAATAGATAAATGCGGATCTATAAATAACACCATTAACACAGTTGCTACGCCATTTATAACACCAGATAAATTACTGGCGGTTGTTCTGTACTCCGGGTTTAGATATGCAGCATATACGCATGATAGTACGGCAATGGTTATTATAGCGCTGGCTATTACATTGTAAATAAAAATACGCCACGGCATATCCCGGTGCGCAGGAAGTTCCAGGAACTGCTCTTTTGTAGGCATCCGCATACTTTCCTTCACAAACTGCATTCCCACACCGGATAAGCCAACATAAAATAACTTTGGGATAGATTTATGCACACTGAAATGCGATACTGCCTTCGACAGCAACCGTTGAAATGTGGGGATCAGCAAAGCGCCCACTACAGCGCCAACCGTACATGATAAAATAATATACCTGAATATGACGAGGTTAGATGAAACCCCTTGTTTTAGATCCTGCTCTACCGTTTTGGCCAGTAACGGCGCCTGCAAAGTATTGGCTGTGCGGGATAAAAGAACAACAATATTAAAAAGGGAAAAGGTAATGGCAATTCTTCCTGTTTTTACACCTACCAGCCTGACAGCATATGATATAGTAGTCATCCCATTAATAAACATAGTAAGGACAAGTACAATAATAATCTGGGTAGCCATGTCAGTAAATTTAAACACTTACTAAAGTAAGCATTATTCTGTTCTCAGGCTCTTCACCGGGTTAATGGCGCCAAGCCGGTGTGTCATACCCAAAATGATCATCCCTACCAGTATCGACAGTGTTCCGCCCACCACCAGGAAAGGTAACAAACCAATATGAACCCTGTAGGCATATTCCGTTAGCCAGCTGTTCAGCAGGTACCACGATAAAGGCCAGGCAATAATATTGGAAACTACGATGATCCCGGAAAACTCTTTTATAAACAGCAACAGGATATTGAGGCCCGATGCACCCAGTACTTTTCTTATCCCCATCTCCTTACTCCGTTTTGCAATACTCATGGTAACAATTCCCAGCACACCCAGCAATACTATCATCAACGATACGACGGTGGCCGCCTTTGCAGCTTTCTGCATTTGTGTTTCTGTATCATACAGTCTTGCTATACTATCGTCCAGGAATTTGAACTCAAAAGGGGCATCAGGGAAAACCTGCTGCCATTTCCGCTGCAAGGCAGCTATCTGCGCAGAGGTATTGCCTGGATTAAAACGGAACGATAAATACCGGTACATATTTGCCCCTTTCACCGGTTGAAAAAAGACCGGGGTAATAGCATCGTGCAACGTACCAAAATGAAAATCGCGGGTAACCCCACTCACATACAGCACCTGGTTGAAATTATACAACCGCAGTGGCTTGTTCATCGCTTCTTCAGCATTCTTCCAGCCCAGTGCCTTTACAGCCGCTTCATTGATAACAATTTTTGCAGAATCGGCGGGAGCACCATCGTAAAAAGTTCCTGCATCCAGTTTTATATCATAGGTAACCAGGTAACGCTCATCTGTAATAAGCGAAACAGCAGATACGGCGTTGCTGGAATCGTTTTCCGGCCTGTATATCTTGTTTGCCCCGCTGGCAGCTCCATCCGGGATGACATAAGCAAATGTTGCATCCTTTATTTCCGGCATCGCCCGGAACTCCTCCCGCATACGTTCCATATGTGCTACTCCTGCTGCAGTCCAATCGCGTGGTACTGCGGCTGTCACCATCTTGTCTTTATTATACCCAAGGTCTGAATTGAAAAAGAAAGCCACCTGCCGGTCTATCACAATAGCCGCAATAAAAACAACGATTGCCGTTACAAACTGTACGGCTATAAGCGACCGCCTGAATAATAATTTCTCTTTCACATTTTTCAGTTTACCTTTCAAAGCTGTTACTGAAGGCTGGGCAGATAATATAAATGCAGGATAAATACCTGCAAGCAAACCGGTAAACCCGATAATCATCAACGGCAATACGGCAAACCATGCCGGAAAAGAAGACAGACCCGGAATATCTTTCCCTATAATCTGACCAAATAACGGCCGCAGTATGAAAAACAATCCCAATGATACTATGAATGAAAAAGTAACAACCAACACCGATTCAGTAATAAACTGGAACACCAGCTGCAACCGCCTCCCACCCATCGCTTTCCGCACACCTATTTCCTTTAACCTTGTCAGGGAATTACCAATAGAAATGTTTACGAAATTTATAACGGCCATCAACAGGATAAACACTGCTACCAAAGAAAAAATGGTGATCATCTTTCCGGCAAGTCCTTTATACATCGTAATATAATAATCCTTTAATGCCACCGGCGTCACTTCCAGCGAACGCTGAATTTCAACAGTGGTGTTAGTAGCCAGCAATGTTTTTATAGGCGCTTTTAACTGCTCAGCATTAACGCCGGGCTTCAACAATATATACCCCACAATATTGGGTGATAACCAGCTTGTAAACCCGAACTCCCGGCCAAAATAACGGATGCTGCCCGGCGATAGGAATATTTCATTTCCGGGTTTAAAGAAGTTGGTAACTGTATTAAAAGGAAGATCTTTTATTACAGCGGTTATCTCAAAATTATCATTCCTGCCATCAAAAGACTGCATCTTGATCAACTTTCCTACTACATCCGTTCTTCCAAAATACTGCCTTGCTTTTTTTTCGGTAAGCACTACGGCATTAGGTTTATCCATGGCAGTATGCGGATCGCCATAAGCCACCGGGAAATTAAAGATCTCAAAAAAGGTAGAATCTCCCGGCTGCACACCTTCCCGGAAATGTTTGTCTCCTACAGAAACAACCACATTGATCCCGTCGTGCGCATAAGCCTTTTCTATAAGTGACGGGTAATTATCCTGTAACGATTTAGTTAGTGGTCCTAATGTTGCAAACTCTACTCCTATTTCCGGGTTGGCCCACTTACTTTTTAAAAGGAAAATGCGGTCATTATTTTTAATGAAATGATTCACCTGGTACTCTCCCCAGGTATACGCACCAATCAATAATACAATGGTGATCCCGATAGCTAACCCCCAGATATTCACCACAGCAAAAAAACGGTGCTTCCCCATATTTCTCCAGGCAATCAGAAAGTAGTTCCTTATCATAAATAAAAGATAATGATTG
>JBCNPS010000304.1:0-8934 GCA_039593235.1 Chitinophaga sp.
CATTTGCTGAGCGGTGTAATTTTTATATCGGTAATTGGTGCGGGAAGCCCGTCCCTGGTTACCAGCGCCGTCTCCAATGATGGCGTTGTTGTAAGTATTCCTGTCGCTGTTACGAACATTCAGGTCGCCTTTCACATTGAAAGTGAAATCTTTCAGGAATTTAAAGTCAAGGAATACCTGGCCGTTTACGGTGTTTCTGTAGGTGAGGTCTTTATTCAGTTCATTCTCCCATATGGTATGGCGGTCAATATATTGATTACGGGTAGTGCTGCCGCCGTCATATTGTGGATTACCGGCGTCGTCCAGTACCAGTTGCCCTGTAGTTTTATCGTGCAGGTGTACAGGATAGATAGGCGCTATTCCCCTGGCATACATAAATGGGTTGGCATAAGAAGAAGCATCTGACGAAGTGCCGGAAATATTGCTGGTATTCTGATGAGATCCTGCGAGATTAAACCCATATTTAAACCAATCTTTTGCTTGTATATCAGCATTTATTCTGCCGGTAAATCTTTTATAACCGGTTTTTATCACATATCCATCCTCATCCAGGTAACCGGCCGAATAATAGAGATTGCTTTTTTTGGTGCTTGCACTTCCATTCAGTGAATATTCCTGGCGAAAGCCGGTTCTTTCCACTGCATCAAACCAGTCAAGGTCATTGGTATAACCGCTTTTTATTTTCGCATCAGCCACCAGTTTGCCATCGGCATCAAATAACTGGTCGTCCGGTTTATCGTAGATGTTCAGGTATAAGTAGTCGGAAATCAGGCTGCTGGTAGCTTTGGCGCCGGCGGCTTCTTTAGTGGGATAGCCTGCAGGGTTGGTAGACATCAGGTTGTTCCTATATCCCTTCCACATGGTTTCCATAAACTCGTTAGCAGTCAGTACTTTGTAGTCTTTAACACCACGGGTGTATACCCCCTGGTTCATCACGAAGTTTACATTACCATCACTGGCTTTGGAAGCCCTTTTCGTGGTCATAATAATAACACCGTTTGATGCTTTGTTTCCATACAAAGCTGCGGCTGCGGCGTCTTTCAGCACAGAAACTGATTCTATGTCGGCAGGATTGATATCAGTTACATTACCGGCAAAAGGCACACCGTCAATAACATATAAAGGCGTATTATCGCCGTTTACGGAGCTAAAGCCACGGATACGGATACTTGGCAATGCACCTGGTGTCCCGGTGGTGTTATTAACCTGGATGCCGGCACTGCCTTCAAGCACGCTCAAGGCATTGGACACCGGCCGTTTTTCAATGTCTTTGGCTTTAATTGCAGATACAGCACCGGTTAATGATTCTTTCTTTGCATTACCATAAGCCACTACAATTACTTCATTCAAATCGTCCCGTTGCACTGCAAGGGTTACGTTTATTACATCAGCAGCGCCAATTGTAATATTCTTTACTGCATAGCCAATGGAACGGAACGATATCACTTTACCAACGGCTACATTGATACTGTAGTTACCATCGGGATCTGTTTGCGTGCCGGAGGTTGTTCCCTGGATTACTACTGATGTTCCCGGGATCCCACTTCCATCAATACTGGTAACTTTACCGGTGATTCTTTTCTCCTGGGCAAATACAGCAACTGTTTGCAGCATGCTCAATAGGAAGAAAACTAGTAAACTTTTTTTCATGAAGATTCAGATTTAGATATAGAAAGAAAAATCAAACATTATTGTAACCGCTGTAATATGTCCATAGCTCTCCCGGACCTGTATATCGAGGAGATATACAGACCAGTTTCAGATTATATTTGCGCGCATAGTAATCCTAAAGGCACATGCCTTTAAAACATCTTTTTAAAATTTCAGTATTGATTTATCTCATAAGCAATACTCACTCCTGAAGCAACACATCAGAAGCCATTATTCGGATTTTTGGATACTATTTCTCATACATAAGCAACCAGACCGCCTTCCGACGACATTTAGATTTTTTGAATGTAAAAATTAATGCTAAAGACACCTGTCTTCAGATCAATGGTTTAGATTTAGTATTTGATTCAGGATATTACCGCCATAGTACTTTTACTGTTTAGTTCAATTTTGGTTGCTACCGAAACGGGTTACTATAACTTCAGTGCTCACGCAATAATCTCTAAAGGTATAGAAGGGCTATCATGGCCACATTCCATCGGGTTTAAATTTGTTGTATCTGACTTGCTCTTGCTGTAAAAATAAATAAAACTTTTTCTTTTTATAATTTTTTTTTGAAGTAACGCTTCTTTTTGATGAATCGTAGTATAACTGAAATGTGATTTTAACTATATTAGTATCATCCGGGAAAACTTAATATACCTATGAATAAAACATTGCTGGCAACAATACCCATCTTCCCTGGTTATGTTTCCTTTGCGCAGGACACTGTTGTATCAAACCTGCAGCATTTAACTGATAACAGGCAGTTTGATACAGTGATTGAACAATACGCATCCGCACCGGATCGTTTATCTGCACCCGCGTTGTATTATGTAGGATATGCCTGCTTCATGAAACAACAGGATGATAGTTGTCTGAAGTTTATGGATCTTTCTATAGCCAAAGATGCAAGCGATCACCGCGCGCATTTTATAAAGGGATCTACACTTAACTACATGGACCGGTATGATCAGGCAATTAAATGTTTCAAGGCAACTGTGGCATCGGGTTTAACGATGATCTTAAATAGGATGATTTGAAGAATACTGTGATTAAGATCCTGGAGAAGAAGTATAACGCCGTGGCTACATTAAATAACATGCTGTTGTAAAATAGATAAACTTTACAACAGCATGTTCTAATAAAAATATCTACAACGAGTATCGTATTGTTACCCCGTAAGTGCGTGGATCGCCCAATACGCCTGCATAGTGACCTGCATTTCCTGCGCCGGGAAGTAGTTGCTCAAAGTAGTCCTTGTCGAACAGGTTACGGCCCCAAACAAAAAGCGACAGGCCATTTGGCGCCCTGAATCCTACCCTGCCATTCAGCAGTACATAAGAGTCTACCACCAGGTATTTGGAAGGAGATGGATTGGAAGAGAAGGAAGAGCGGTAATAACTATCCAGTGCCAGGAAAAACACACCATCATGGCCGAGGAGTTTTCCGCCGGTGGTTACTTCACCGCCTAAAGAAGCCGCCCATTTGGAGATGCCGGGGAGTTCGCCGCCGGAGATATCTTTGAAAGTAGGGCCACCGGTTTCTTCCAGTGGCGGCGGTGCGTTTTTGAACGATACGTATTTACCATCTGTATAAGCCAGTGCACCGTAGAGCGCCAGGAAGTCTTTGATTTTTATGTTGGCATCCAGCTCTGCGCCGCGCACCCGTACTTTCTCTGCGTTGGCCAGGTAACCGCGGTTTACAGAAAGATCTGCCGCCTGTACCTGTGTCTGATAGTTGGAGATGTCGGTATTGTAAACGGTGAGGTTAACAGTTGAATTGGGAGTAGGTGATGTTTTGATGCCCACTTCGTAGTGGCGTACTTCTTCCGGTTTGATAACAGCCAGTTCCAGCATCGTTTTGCCGGAAGCAGTTGGCAATCCGCCGAGGTTTAAACCAATAGGTTTGAAGCCGGTAGAAAAAGTAGCAAAGGTATTGATCTGTTTGTTCGCCTTAAATGATAATGTTAACTGCCCGGAGAGGTTAGTGTCGTCGATCTCTGTTTTAAATGCCTGTGGACTATAAACGGAATTTTTAAGTGCAATCAGCTGCGGATCTTCCGTTTGTAAACCACCGTAGGTCTCGCGGCGGAAGTCTACTTTTTTGTCGTCATAGTTGAAACGAAGACCTGGCAGGAGACTCAGGCGGTTGGATATTTTCCAGTCGAGCTGACCAAAGAAAGCGCCGCTGAAAGTTTTAAGCCTGGGATATGATTTAATACCGTATCCTTCAAAGAGTCCCGGGGTTTTCCACAGATCGCTGGTAGTATTTTGAGAGAAGCGCCATTGATCCCGGCCGGATTCTTCTGTATGAGCGCCGTCGGGATCCAGCTGCTGGCCAAAGGCAAAAACACCAAACACTGCGCTGAGGCGGGGATGCAGTGTGCCAGCCCAGCGTACTTCCTGCGACCACTGTTTATGTTTTGATGGCGCCTGAGACAGTGCCAAAGCCTGTAACCCTGTAAAATCCCTGTCGTTGGATGGATCCCAGTTCCAGTAACGGTAAGCTGTGGTGGATGTTAGTTTTCCCGGTCCTACCTGTATATCGAAGTTGAGAGATACACCACCAAAATCCTGGTAAGATTGCCAGGGGGTATCGTGATCAATGATACGGTCGAATGGATTCAGGGATGGCAATTTATAATTTAGGTCGTTAATAATGCTGTTGAATTGCCGGTAGTCCGCACGCAGGGTAGGAGCCACACCTGCATACACCTGTGCGTATCCATCCGGGCGTTGCCTTGTGGCATCTGCCGCCAGGATGATATCTATTTTTTCAGAAGGTTTGAATAATATTTGCGCACGACCGCCCAGGTTATTAAGATCATTTGTTGGCTTGTTGGTGGCTACATTATAAAGGAGCCCGTCGCGTTGCGTTCCGGAGAAAGATAAACGGGCGGCTACTTTTTTCCCAAGAGGACCGGTGAGTGAGCTTTTCGCCTGTATGTAACCATAGTTACCATAACTAAGTTCAAAGTTGGCGCCCGGTGTAAAGCTGGGTTTACGCGTAGTTACGTTAAAGGCGCCGGCTGTGGTGTTTTTGCCAAACAGTGTTCCCTGAGGCCCGCGCAATACTTCGATTTGCTCTACATCCAGGAAGTCGATGGTGGTGGCGGCAGTGCGGGCATAATACACGCCATCTACATAAAATCCCACACCCGGATCAATACCGTCGTTGGTAAGGCCGAAAGTTGTGCCGAGCCCACGGATACTGAGGCCGGTGTTACGCGGATTGGAGGAATATAGTTGTACGGAAGGCACCAGTTCTTTTAAACGGTTTACATTGAATGCACCGGCGTCTTCCGCCAGCGCACCGTTGATCACTGATATGGGAATAGGAACATTTTGCAGCGATTCTTTACGCCGCCTGGCTGTGATCACTACTTCAGATAACAGGTCGTCTTTTGCAAGCGCCACCTGCAGGGATCCTGATGGCTGTTTGGGAACATGCAATTCCTTTGGTTTGTGACCAATAAAACTGATCAGCAAAGTAAACGGAGGATCTTTTTGTGTTTCAAGGGAAAACCGGCCCGCCGAATCGGCGAGTGCATGCACGCTGCTGCCTTTTACTAATATAGTGGCGCCCGGTAAGGGAATGCCTTCTCCATTTTTTATTACACCCTGCAGGGTGGTTTGAGCAGCTGCTATGTTGGCAACTAACAAGATAGGGAGGAATAACGGTAGTAGTTTTATCATTGTGGTTGAATTAATGTTTTCAGATGATGAGTGAGCTGTTAACAACAGGAGAAACAGGGAAGCGGATACTTTTCGCATTGCCAGCAGCTCATAGAAATCAGCCCGGTAAAAGCCTATAGGTCTTATGCCATGTACGTACAGAATGAAATCGGTTGAGGGGGCTTTATTTCCGGATTAAAAGTACAAAATATAATTACATATCCTATAGGATTAGTAGAGTAAATAATATTTTGTATTTGTATATAGATGATATTTAATTTATTAAGATAGATGCTGATTTAAAATAAATGTTAACTTGATAAAAAAGGTTGATTTGTTGAGAAAATAATATAACGGGGAGCTGTTGAAAAGACTGGTTTCAGGAAACTTTTAAGCGGGTTAAAGGAATATCAACTGGCAGTACATACCTTTTGAGAAAACTTGAAGCTATCATTCAAAAGCAAAATCATCATCATTCCGACAAGACAACATCCACGTTCAGGGGAAACACGGGCATGGGTAATGCTAAAACATATGAGTTCTCTGAAGAAGAGTTTAAGAAAGTAGGGAAGGTAATGGAGCTGATCTGGGAGGAGCGACTGAAATCATGATCCGGACTGAAGCCCGGATCATGAAGATTTATTTATTTAATCAATCCTGCTGCCATGTGCTGGGGATCTGCCAGGTTGTGGTTAAACCAGTGAGGATATAATGGCCCCGGTGCTGTAAGGCTGTCCAGCAGTGCTGCTTCCTCTGCCGAAAGTGTGATAGTGGCTGATTTGAGGTTATCTTCCAGCTGCTGCACTTTGGACGCCCCAATCAGCACGCTGGATACTACTGGTTTGGTAAGCAGCCAGGCCAATGAAATTTGTGCAACGGTAGCATTATGTGCTGCGGCTATTTCTTTCATCCGGTCCACCAGAATGAAGCCCTTTTCTTTATCAAACGGAATAATATCAAAACCCGAAAGACGGTTGCCGGCTTCTTTCAGGTTTTCGCGGGTGTATTTACCACTAAGGAATCCGCCTGCCAGAGGTCCCCAAACCGTCATACCAATGCCTGCCTGCTGCATAAACGGTACCACATCATATTCCACATCGCGCCCTACCAGTGTATAGTTCATTTGTCCGTTACAGAAAGCAGCCCAGCCGTTATCACGCTGCATTTGCCAGGCAAGCGCCGATTTCCATACCGACCAGTTGGAGAAACCGATGTACCGCACTTTGCCGCTTTTAACCAGCCCGTCGAGTGTAGTAAGCGTTTCTTCCAACGGGGTTACGGGATCTTCGCGGTGAACAATATACAGATCAATGTAGTCGGTATCCAGCCGTTTCAGGCTCTGGTCGCAGGAGTACAGGATATGCCTGCGGGAAAGCCCCGACTGCGTAATAGGCGCACCATTCCGGAAACCAACTTTAGTGGCAATTACCACTTCATGCCGGCGCTTAGCCAATAGTTTACCCAGCATTACTTCCGACTGACCGGCGGCATATCCGTCGGCGGTATCAAAAAAATTAATGCCTGCCGCCAGGGAGGTATCGATCATTTTGCCGGCCTCTTCTTCAGATACCTTATATATGGTAGGAATAGACGGATCACTGCCAAAGGTCATAGCCCCAAATGATAATCTGGAAACAACAAGCCCGGTGTTTCCAAGGGTAGTGTATTTCATAAGAAAAACTTAATTACAAGATTCAAAATATGGTTAAGTCGCTAAAAATAATAACAAATATCGCCCGGAAAATTTACTCCCCGATACTACTATTGTTAATACTTATTTATCAATAGTAGTATTTTTCTGCACCTGCAAACTACCGGTTTTTAAAATATTTTTTAGGTAAGATGTTGATTTAAAGTTTGTTATCGCCGGTTAACATTTGTGTTATAATCGTTATCAAAGCTGATATTGATTTTCCTGAAAGTACAATAGCTTCATCAGAAATTCCAGATATAAAGTTGGCCTATACCACTTTTATGATGCGTCGTCAATGCCATAAAACAGGTCCTGTACACGAACAGTTTCTAGCTTAAAAAATTCCACTTTTTATATCAACCAGATACCGACAGTATGTTTAAAACAAACGTTATGAAACACTTATTACCTCATCTTCAAATCATTCATCAATGAAAAAAATTCTAACAAGGTTAAAACCCCTATGCTGTTTTTTCCTCTGCTATTCATTGTTAATGATCGGCTGCTCCCTCAAGGCATACTCTCAAACCCACACCGTAAAGGGAGTGATTACAGGCGAATCGCAGCCATTACCCGGGGCAACCGTGCTGGTGAAAGGAACCAAAACAATGGCGCTCAGCAATCTTAATGGTGAATTTACCATTGCAGCTGCAAAAGGCGACATATTGGTGGTCACTTACCTTAGTTATCAAACCCGGGAGATCCGCGTAGGCGAGGAGGAAGTGATCCGCATATCGCTTACATCAGCCACCAGTAAGCTCGATGAACTGGTGGTAGTTGCCTACGGTAAAGCAAAGCGCGCCAATCTCACCAGCGCGCAAACTACGGTCACCTCAAAAGAAATGGAACGCACGGTAAATACCACATTGGAACAAGCCATCCAGGGTCGCACCGCCGGTGTGTATATCACCCAAAACTCCGGGCAGCCCGGCGGAGGCATTTCCGTTAACATCCGCGGCGTGAACTCCATTAATGGCACTAATGAACCATTGTATGTAATTGACGGAGTGCAGATGCCCGGATCCGCTATCTCTTTTGGCTCAACCAGTTCCTCCAATCCACTGTCGGGCCTCAATCCCGCCGATATTGAAAATATTGAAGTGCTGCAGGGGCCCTCTGCTACTGCCTTATATGGTTCCAGGGCCACTAACGGTGTGCTGATCGTAACCACCAAAAGAGGTAAAGCCGGTGATACCAAAATAGACTATACATTCCAGTATAATATACAAACGCCACCACCGCATGTGGCGGTAATGGACCTGCGACAGTATGCACAAATGGTGAATGAATACCACGCACTGGCAGGTGGCAATACCCCGGCGGAATTTAAGGACCCCTCCCTGCTGGGCAAAGGCACCGACTGGCAAAAAGAATTATTTAAGAATGCACCCATGAGCAAACACCAGTTAAGCCTCAGCGGTGGTACGGATAAAACTACCTTTTACCTGTCCGGCGAATACCTGAAACAAGATGGCATTGCCCCCGGCTCGGGCTTTGACAGGTATGGATTCCGGTTAAACCTCGACAACAAACCCCGAAACTGGGTAACACTGAATGCAAATCTCAGCTTTAACCAAACAAAAGAGAACCTTACCACCAGCCAGGAAAACATTATTTCCACCGCGTTGCTGCTCACGCCGCAGATCCCGGTAAAAAATATGGATGGCTCCTGGGGTGGCGGCGACGTTACCAATGGCGCAAACACCTTTACTCCCGTGAATCCTATTGCCATTGCCAACCTGAATATCAACAGGGCGGTAAGGCGGCAACTCCTCGGAGGTATAGGCGCCAGCATCAACCCTATCAAAGATCTTTATATCAGAACCACCTTTAATACCAATTTCGGTTTTGCCAATACAGAAAATTATCTCCCTACCTATTCTATTGGCTGGGCGGTAAACGACAGGGCCAGTT
>JBCNPS010000305.1:0-8931 GCA_039593235.1 Chitinophaga sp.
GGAAGAAGCAGAAAAATTAAAGCTGGAAAATAATCATTTCTATTTTGTATTGCTGGGGGAACTGTATAAAAATATCGACAACAATAAAGCAAAGGAAAGTTTCAGGAAAGCCTCGCAGCTGGCTAAAACAGATACTGAAAAACAAGGCATCGAGGCACAATTAAACCGTTTCACAGATGAGCATACACACTAACCTGATCAACGCCATAGGGCACTTTATCCGTATGGATGAAGCCGAAAAACAGTTTATCTCTTCTTTGTTTGTAAGCAGGCAGTTCCGGAAAAACGACTACTTCCTGCGGGAAGGACAGGTATGCCGTGAGGTTGGATTTATTGAGAAGGGATTGATCCGTTACTACAGCATCAAAGATTCGGGCGAAGAAGTGACGTTTGATTTTGGAAAGGAAAAGGATTTTACCTGCAATTATGAAAGCTTTCTCGATCACTCGGTTTCCCGGCGCAGCATCCAATGCATTGAACCAACAGAAATTTTATGCGCTTCGTATGAAAATCTTCAATTGATCTACAGTAAAGTAAAAGAAGGCGAAAGGTTTGGCCGCTTGATTTGCGAACAGCTATATGTGTATGCAATAAAAAAGGTCAGCTCTTTTTATGAAGACCTGCCAGAGCAACGTTACCTGCATTTTATAGCCAACTACCCGGACCTGCAGCAGCGTATTCCCCAGTACCACATCTCCTCTTTCGTAGGTGTAAAACCACCATCACTAAGCAGGATCAGGAAAAGACTGGTGAGCTGAATTTATTAACCTGGGTGAATGAACCGGCGGAAAGCGGTGTATACTTTTGTTGTATCATCATAAAAAGCAACAAATGAAAAACATCTCTGAAAAAACTGCCTTCTACGCTACTTTATCAATGGGGGTACTGCTGGTATTCATCGGCCTCCGTTTTCTCTTTAACCCATTGGTAGCAGAAGCAGCCTTTGGCATCAGCGTACCTGTGAATGGTAATTTTTCCTTTCATTATATCAAGGGCATCCGCGACCTCTTCACCGGTATTGCCATACTGGGCGTATTATGGACCGGTGAACGCCGTGCAATGGGCGTGTTGCTACTGGCAGGCGCCATTGTGCCTGTGATGGATTTCTGCCTGGTACTGTACAACCCGGTCCACATCACCGCCCAGCTGATCCCGCACCTGGTTGCCATTGTGATGGCATTGGCGCTGGGAGGATACTACATTGCTTCCACCGTTAAAAAAACATCCCATGCTATTTAGTCTTATCTTAATGCTTCACTTCGGATGTTTTTTAGGATACCTTGCTGTATTGGTAACGCAGCGATCCGACTACCACACAAAGATCCGGGATCATAAAGGATTGCTGCTCGGCATTGCGCTGCTGGTAACAGGTATAATAATGGTAGCACTGAAATACCCAAATGTTAATTACTATAAAGTGATTCCCAAAACCGGCCTGTTCCTGCTGGTAACGTTGATCAATATACGTTTTACCAACAAACCGTTTACTAAAGCTGCTTATTATGCCTTAGTAGGGCTAACGCTGGCGGCGGCGGGCATAGCGGTATGGCATTAAAAAAGAGAGCCGGCCAAACAGCCAGCTCTCTTCCGACATCATTGCTCTCTGCTATTGATAATTATAATTATCCCAATAAGGGTTCTTTGTTCTTGCCGCAGCAGGTACCCAGAAAATAGGGCTGGTTAAATTATTTTCACCGGCCACTTTTTTGAAGTTATCCGGGTTATTTGTCAGCTCGATAGTTGGATAACGGACTCTCTCCGGCATCGGTTTCCATACAGAAGTATGCCAGGTGAAAGGTTCCAGTTTCGGATGGCGTGTCCTTCTCAGCTCTGCCCAGAGTTCGTAAGGCTGGTAGAGATTGAGATGGATGTATTTCTGCTGCATCAGGATTTCCATTTTATCGTCCAGTGTGGGGGCAGCGGTAAATTTGGCTTTAACTACATCGCCCCATGCGCTGATCACTGCATCAGATGGTTTGGCCGGGTATACCATCGCCATTTGTTCAGGTGTCATCTGCGTTTTAGCGTAGCTGCTCAACTGGTTAACTGTATACCAGAAAGCAACGGAGTGGGTTACTTCATCTTTGATATGCTCTTCAGCCGATTTACCTGTGTTAGCCAATCCTTTTAATGCAATTTCCGCCAGCAGCAGATCCAGTTCTCCTAATGTGCTCATATATATGGGCATCTTCGAGTTTCGGTGGAAAGTAGCATGATTATAAGTGGATTTTGCATTGGTAGAAAAAGTGGAAGCGATATTATCTGCATAAGGATAATATCTTTCTCCCCCGTCGTACAACGCAGTTTGTTCTTCAATATTGGCAGATACACCGCGGTAATCCATATACTTTGTTGGCATAGCCAGCACCGGTAAGCGAGGATCGTCAATGCCTTCCTGGTAAGCAGGTGTACCATAGTTCAACCTTTTCATGATAATATTCGGGATGAAGGAAGCGAAGGTATTTTCATACACCCCACGGATCCATGTTCCGCCCCCTGTAGGATCTATATCAAACCAATAGAACCAGTAAAGATCTGATTGCGGCAAAGGTTTCGCCAATGTTGCCTGGATCAGTGGTTTGGCATATGCTTCTTCCACCCCGGCAATTCTTACCAGTAATTTAAGCCTGGTAAAATTGATCAGGGATACCCACTTATTGATATCTCCGTGAAAAGCAACGTCCTGTTCAGTAAAAACGGTTTGAGCACTGGCCGACATCTGGGAATAAGCGCCCGGCAGTTCATCTACAATTGTTCCCAGTTCCTGTATAATGGATTGATAGATCTCTTTCGGATCATCATACTTCGGGAACAGATATTTCGGTTCTTTTTTAGCGCCCTGGAACGCATCTGAATAAGGAACGGAATTAAAGAAATCCACCAGTTTGGCGCTCTGGTAACATTTGATAAAGCTCACCAGTTTCAGGTACACTTCTCCATCCAGCTTTAGCTGACCGGTACGCGCATCCACAGAATCACGGATCACTTCATAATTCTTCAACCGGGTATAGCTATGCTGAAAAAAGGACTGACCATTGATGGGAGAATCATCAAAGCCGTTACCCGTTGTTAAATCATTATAGGTAGAAAACCAATCGTAACGGTAAGATACAAACCGCTGCGCCACCTGTTCATATCCCGTAATACTGGTACCGCCATTGAGGAGGTAATACCATTCCCCATAGTCCTGCGCAAATATTTTATTGTTTGTAAGCACGCCGGTGAATAAGCCAGGCACCACATCTATATCACTGCCGGTAGAGAGCTTGTCCTTGTCGTAGAACCGGTCTTCCAGGTCCTTTTTACATGCTCCCAGGAAGGAAGCCGAGAGCAGGAAAATATATAAATAAGCTTTTTTCATTTTTTTCAGTTTATACATTAGAAAGCAACATTTAACCCCAGGGAATAAGTCCTTTGGGAAGGGTAGATGGTATTTTCCACGAAAACATCTGCGCCCAATGCTCCTTCCGGATCTATATTGGGAATAGATTTATAGAGATAGAACAGGTTACGGGCAGCTGCTGTGATAGTGAGCCGCTGCATCTTTATCCTTTTGGAAATTTCCGTAGGCAATGTATAAGAAAGCGCTACTTCCCTCACCTTGATATAGTTATTCTTGAATAATCTGTCTGGCGGGAAAGAAGTAGCCAGGTCGTTGGCGTAGCTTCCATAGTAAGTAGCGGCACTGGTGATAATATCGTTGGTTACGTATTTACCATTGTCGTCCACTTTCATACCCGGAAGGATCAAACCATCGTGATATACTTTACCATCTTTGGATTGAGCCGGCGCTGCCTGTGAATGCTGCCAGGGCACTTTCTGATCGTTGCTGTTGATGTAGTAAGCCAGGCCACCATTTTCTTCATCACGGTACTGCATGGTATTTTCCAGCTGGCCCACACCTGTTAAGCGGTTGTTGGTATAACTGAAAATAGTACCCCCGTATTTATAGTCCAGCCCGATACGGAAATTGAAGTTTTTATACATGAAGTCGGAGATAAACCCGCCGTATACCTTTGGCATTATATTACCGGCTACGGTTGTTTTCTGATCGTCGAGAATATAGATACCCTGGTTATTGACTACTTTATTGCCGGCCTCATCGCGTTTATAGTCCAGCATAACAATTTCACCATATGGACGGCCTTCATCTGCATGAATAGAAGCAGCGGCGCCATTGATCAGGTTACTGAACGGATAGTTGGTAACGCCCTGGTACAGGTCTATTACTTTTGATCCCTGACTGGCGGCATTCAGTGTGAGGCTCCAGCGGTAGTTTTTACCAACCAGTGGTACACCTGTTAACGCCAGTTCAAAGCCCCAGGCTTTTACATCACCGGCATTTACGATCATGCCGGTAGAGCTGGAGGCAGAAGAAATAGGCAGACTGATGATCTGGTTATAACGGTGATTGGTATAGAAGGAGAAGTCGAGGATGATCCTGTCTTGCGGCAGGAAAGTATTGTTGATACCTACTTCAAATTCCCTTTTTCGTTCCGGTTTCAGCGCACCCGGCAGCAGTTTATCCGGTGGTGAAACGGAATTGGCGCCGGTGCTTGGAAGACGGCTGTATCCATACAGGTTATTGGCAAAATAACGGGTGGTACCGTTACCCACATCGGCCCAGGATAATCTCAGCTGCCCGGTGTTTACGCCAGCAAGCGGGAAACGTTCCGTATAATTCCAGGTAAGTGCCGCACCCGGATAGAAGTACTTATTGTTTTCAGGAGGCAGTGTAGAGTTCCAGTCCTGGCGACCCTGTAATTCCAGTGTAAACTCATTTTTCCAGGACAAAGCAGCGGATGCCAGCAAACTGTATAATACATCAGATCCTCTTGTATAATTCCTCAGCAGGTAAGCATTATCTGCGTTTGGCGTGCCCAGCTGGTTGGAAAACGAGTACCAGTCGGGGAAGGTAAGTCCGCCAACTGTGTTTGTTCCAAGATAATCTACATTACGCAACCGGTATACACCACCTCCGAATGCGAACAACCGGAGATCGTTATTCAGGAAGGTTTTATTGTAGTTCAGTAATGCCTGGTAAGTTTGGGTGGTGGAATTTTCCTTTGCTACACCAAAGCTTCCTTTATCTACCGTTGGCAGCACCCTTGTTACGCTTACCTGCGTATTATAGTTGGTGTTATCATAATCCAGCCCGGCCTGGCCTACAAGGAAGATATCTTTCGTAAAGTTCAGCGTTACCTTGGCGGAGGTGATCATGTGGATATTTTCATCCTTATAGCGGTTCATTTTGGTGTTCCAAAGGTATTCGCCAAGTTTGTTAAACGCATCCGATACACGGGCATTGGAAAGGTCTCTTTTATAACCGGTGGCATCTATATAATAAGGCCATATCAGGTTATAATCATAGTCAACCGGGTATCCCCATGCTACAGGTCCATCGTTTTGAGAACGGCGGTTTTGTGTAGAGATGCTGTAGATATTGGAGATCACTTCAAAAGAAGCCAGTTCAGATGCTTTGATGTTACCGTTAAAGCTGAAGGAATTTCTTTTCTGCCAGGAGTTATCGCCGGAAATATCCTGGTAGTTATAGTTGGTATAAGAAGCCCTTATGCTACCTTTTTCATTGCTGCCGGCAATAGCTACGTTAGCAGAAGTGGACTGGCCGTTCTGGAAAAGGGACATAAAGTTATTCGCATGCGGCGAGTTCTTCACAATAGAGCTGTCGTAGAACATCACATTAGCGCCATCGAAAGCCGGGCCGAAGCTGAAGCGTTTATTGGGCAGCATCCTGGTTTGCACACCGTTGATAGTGGCGTAGGTGGTATCGTAAAGATTATCGCCCAGGCCGTATTTGGTTTGCAGTTTCAGGTAAGATACCGGTTGTTCTATGGTGTGCTGCACGTTGGCGGTCATACCGAAGCCTTTCACATTACGGCCGTTTTTGGTGGTAATGATCATTACACCGTTTGCCGCATCACTACCATACAATACGGTGGCTTTTGCACCTTTGAGGATATCGATCGATTCGATATCATCGGGATTGATATCGTTGATACCGGCGCCATAGTCGAATCCCTGACCTACGTCGCCACCTATCTGGGTTTTACGGTCGCTGAGGATAACGCCGTCTACCACAAACAGGGGTCTTACGTTCTGATCGGGGTTCATACTGGCTGCGCCGCGGATATTGATCCTTACGCCGCCCTGCGGACCGGAGGTACCAACGTTTACACCTACACCTGCCGCTTTACCATATAAAGCCAGGAAGGGGTTCATAGTAGTACCCGCCTTTGTAAGTTCATCTGCTTTAATGGTGCTGATAGCATATCCCAATGTTCCTTTCGGACGTTTGATACCGAGCGCCGTTACCACCATTTCATTCAGCCCGCTGGAGGCGGTGGTGAGGGTTACGTTCAGGAAAGTGGAAGTACCCAGTGTAATGGATTTGGGTTCAAATCCTACTGACGTAAAAAGCAGTACCACATTGCCTTCCGGCACATCGATGCTAAACCTGCCCTGCACATCTGTAGTAACACCGGTTTTGGTTCCTTTTACCAGGATGGTTACCCCCGGAACAGGCGATCCCGTACTGTCTTTTACAAGGCCGCTTATTTTACGAAGCACCACTTCCGGTATCACCATATAGGGCAAGGCATGCTGCAGTTGTATATCCTTTTCTTTTACAGCGATGATCTTACCGATCACCTCATAGCTGAAAGGCTGGTTTTTAAACAGCAGTGCCAGTACTTCATCCAGGGAGCCGTTCCGGATGGAAATGTCTACCGGCTTACTTTTCGTAAGCATGGCATCTTCATACCAGAATTTATAGCCCGACTGTTTTTTTATTTCTTCAAATACCTTCTGGATCGGTGCGTTCTTTTGCGACAAAGTGATCTGTTGCGACAGACTTTTTGCGCTGATCTGCAAACAAACTACCGTTAAGAGGATAGCTGTAATTTTCATTTGCTTAATCAGTTGTTTTTTTATCCTCAGATGGGCACCTGATTTCCGGAATGTCAGGACACGATCTTTGATGGTTGATAATAGCCCGGGTATATAAACGGGCTTTGCATGACAATTAGATTGCATACATTTGTAGTGTTTGGGTTTAGATAATTCTTGATTTCTGCTATGTATTGATGTCAGGTACCAGACCCAGGCTTTTTTCCAGGGGCGGGTGAGATCGCTCCTGGTTTTTTATGCCGGTTCTTACCACACGTCGCTCAGGGACCGTTATTCATGGTAATAGTGATTTGGTTGATATAAATATAGATTCAGTTGTTTACGGCATAACGATCAGCTTACGTTGTTCCATTTTAAAATGGATCCTGCTTATTTCCAGTAACCGTAATAATTCAGACAGGTTGGCATCGCGTGGAATATCTCCTGTGAACCTTCGGGAGGGTATAGTTCCGTTATATACCACCTCCACATCATACCAGCGTTCCACCTGTCGCATAATTGTTTTGATGTCTGCGCTTTTAAAAGAGGTAAGGCCGTTTTTCCAGGCAACTGCCAGGTTTACATCGGCTTTTGCTATTACTTCCATGCGGCCATTTGGCTCCAGCAATGATTGTTCTCCCGGCTTCAACAAGCTGGAACTACTTGCCTGGCTTACTTTTACGGCGCCGTCCAGCAGGGTAGTTCTCATGGCTGCCTCGTCGGCATAGGCCATTACATTGAAACTGGTACCCAGTACCGCGATGCTGGCGTTATTCACCGATACAAAAAACGGCTGGCTGGCATTCCGGGCCACTTCAAAATATGCTTCCCCGTTCAGTTCCACCCTTCGTTCCTTTCCAACAAAAGCGGTAGGAAATTTCAGGGAAGATGCCGCATTGAGCCACACTTTAGAGCCGTCGGGTAATTCCAGCTGGTACTGCCCTCCTTTAGGCGTTTTTAATATATTATAGGCTATAGTATTGGCAGATGACTGCCTGTTTTGGTCGTATTTAAGCATACCGGGGCTCACATGCAGGTTTGCTTCCCCTTGTTTGGCCAATGTACCTTTGAGCGTGCTATCGAGCGTTATTTCCTTACCATTGGCGAGTGTAAGCATTGCCTTTGATCCGCCCGGCCCCACATCTTTCTTTGTGTTTACTGCCACAGGAGGCGGTTCTTTCCCCGCTTTTCCTGTTCTTTCAGTCAGCATCCATGCACCGGCGCCGGCCACCAGCAGCAATACGGCGGCGGCCCAGCCCAGCCAGCGAACCGGCCTTAACGGCCGCAATGGTTCCTGCTTCAATTGGGGCGAGGGAAAAACGTTTTCATCTTCCTCACCCGACTTTACCCAGGCTTCCTCGATCAGCAATTCCAGCTGCGTTTGATTATCTGCCGCATTTAAAAAATCACTTAACTCGGATTCCTCCGCCTGGGTGATCGTTTTGCCCGCATATTGGCTAAGCAGGTAGCGCAACCTGGTATTGTCCATTAGCATAGATTGATTCTATACTATAAGACAGCAGAAAGTATAAAAAAGAGGTAATAGGCAGAAAAAATTTTTTTCAGCTCCTGAAAGGAGTGGCCAGAATAAGCATCAATATATTGATTTCCGGATGCGCCATGGCATAACTCCGGATAGAGCGGAGCGCGAGCACCATATGTTTTTTTACTGTTTCCAATGAGATGGCCATACGTTCAGCAATTTCGGCCTGGCGAAGCCCTTCATCCCTGCTCAAAAGATATACCCTCTGGCGCTGAGCCGGCAGTTCGGAGATCGCCTGGTCTATTATGCGCCGGTAATTCCTGATAACGGTATCTTCCTCTTCCCCCTGTGCGGCCATACTCGTTTCCCAGGCCTGTTTCTGAGCCAGTTCCCGGCCCAGCTTTTTCAGGAAAGATAAACTATAGTTCCTCGCCACTGTATACAGGTAGGAATGAAAATGTTCCACCTGGCTTAGCTTCTCCCGCTTTTCCCATATCCTGATAAATATTTCCTGTACAATTTCTTCTGCGAGGGGCCTGGAT
>JBCNPS010000306.1:0-8904 GCA_039593235.1 Chitinophaga sp.
TGCCCGTTTTCCGGGTTGGCGGCTATGTCGGGGAAAGTAAGATGCAGGTTTTTGGCGCCTTTAAAAGGTTTGTTTTTAGGTACAAAGGTGCTGATCCATTTGAAGTAGGAAAGGAAGGCCACCATTTCTTTACTGTCTAATGGTAAGGGTTTGCCATTATGCGGCCGCATTACGCAGTTATTAACCCGCTCTGCCAGTGTAAGCACTTTGCCTTCCCTGCCGCGATATTGCGGGTAGTTGTCGTGCGACGACATCAGGTTGAACGAAAACGCTTTGGTACCTGCATCCTGGTGGCAGTTGGTGCAGTTCATTTTATTGCCGAGGTATTTCCCCGCGCTACCATCCGGCCCTATATAGCGGGCGGTGTTGATCATGAGTTCCCGGCCGTATTTTACCGACTCGCCGAACTGATCATCGGGTATAAGCGTGGTATCGATGCTGATATAGGAAACGCTGTCCGGTTGTACAAGTGCGGCGGTTTTTGTTTCTCCGGTTACGGCCGATCCGCAGGAAGATATCATAGCTATCCCCCAGCAACAGATCCCGCAGATCACAATTAAGCTTCTCATGTATAATTTTTTTGTAGTACACAATTATTGTTCATAGCCCGGCTGAATGATGTAAGGAGCCAGTTTCTCCGCCGGGATGAAAGAAGCCCGGTAAGACGACATGCCTGTTCTCAGCAGCCAGAGAAATCTTCCCTGTAAGTTGGTAAGTATTACCGTATTTCTTTTGGTGGCGCATTGCAGCAGGGTAGTATCGCTTACTAAATAACTGCTGCCCATTCGTTCGTTGTAATTTTCCGGTGGCAGCACAGTGTTGATGCGGAGCGTTGCCTGTTTTTTGTTTTCATCCAGTTTAAAGGAAAGTGTCCTGGATGTTTTTTTGCTGACACCGTTATCGAAGAACATCAGTTCGCCATGTTCATTGATATGCAGTGCATGCGCCTGGTCAAACAGTGAAGCAGGGGGCATTTCAAAGTCGCCGTTCTTTCCGAATGTCCATAGGCGTTTGCCGGTGTGTGCATCTATCTTCCATATCTGCCCGTTGTTATAAAAAGAAACGAGGTAGTTGCCATCTGTATCAAATGCGATGCAGTTGGCATGCATCCAGTCTTGTTTTTCTTTTAAGATATTTTTATCATCCAGTGGGTTCAGCACATCGAATACTGTCCATTTCCATACCTGTTTGCCTTGCCTGTCCAGCACCAGGATGCCATCGCCTTTTACGGTGTCCTGTTTGCTGCCGCCTTTACTGCTCAGGTCACAAACCCTTTCTTCCACGCAAAGCGTTACAAACTGGTTTTCCTGGTTCAGCAATATTTCGTGATGGATGGTTTGTTTGAAGTCCTGTTGTCCTTTTTTGAGATTTGCGAGCGTATCACCGGAAAGATCCAGTTCCAGGATCTGGTCGCCATAGCTGGTTTCATAGCCGGGGCCGCCCAGCAGCGTGAGAAAAGTATTATGCTCCGTAAACCGCGCTACTTTAAAACCGGTACCGCTTACCTGGTGGTACCAAACAATATTGCCTTTTGCATTCAGCAGGAAAAGAATACCCGGATCGTCGCGGCGGGTAAGCATTACATAGCCTTTCTTAAAAGCGGCCGGCAACACGGAGCTGTCCGGGCAAACCACGCTGAACATGTCTTTCATCCACACGGGTAACCCAAATGTATTGAATGTATAGGTTTTGCTGGGATAAAGCTCTTTACCACTACCGGTTAAAACCCTGTATTCGTAAGCCTTTCCGGGCAGCAGGTTAGTGAGTACAATGGTGTGGCTGATCCGGTGTTCAGACAGCGGTGTAACCGTACGTTGCTGTTCATGTCCTTTCTGCCAGTATTCCACGGCTGCATCAACGGTATCGGTGCAGAGGATGTTTGTTTTTACCTTGATGGCGTTTTGTCCCTGCGGGAGAAGCGTGATAGAAACAATATCGTTACCACCGCTGTTCCTACAGCCGGGCGCAAACAGCAACAACGCCGCTGCCATTGACAGCAATGGCAGCAGGCGTTGTAATTTATTCAATGAGATCATCAATATTGAATAATTTAGAAAGATAATGACTGTTGTTATTGACGGCGACCGCTGTTGCTCAGGTTTTTATTAAGATCCGTTTGTGCCTGCGGGTAAGAAAAGTATTTGTCACGCGCCAGGTTAATGGTGGGTGTTTTACCTACTGCAGTAAGATACTTATTTACCACGCTTTCGTATTTGCCCATCCGGATCAGGTCCTGCCTGCGTTTACATTCAAAGAAAAATTCCCATCCACGTTCCTGTAAAATGGCATCGCGTAAACTTTCTTTGGTGAAGGTACCGGCTGCGCCGAGATTGGTAGCATGGGAGCGGTCTTTCACCTGGTTAATAAGCCCGATGGATTCGCTGTTGGGGCCATTCAGCTCATTCAGCGCTTCGGCCCTGCACAGCAGGATATCGGCATAACGGAGTATCGGGAATACGTGACCATCATAATAGGTAGTGGAGCCGTTCGGATCAGCGAACTTGGTAGTGGCCACATCCGGCATGTAGTAGTAGCCGTCCGGCGGATTGGTTTGTCCCGGAGGCGCCTGCATGTAATGCAAACCATCGGTACCGATATAGTCGGAATAGAACATTTTTTTACGGTCGTCGTTGGCGCCGAAGGTATTCCAGAAATACCAGGTTAAAGCAAAATACTGCCACCTGTCTGTCACCTGCGGGTTATTGATGGGGCCAAAGTGGTTCATGATTTCAACGGCATCTACCAGTGGATCCGCCAGTGCGCTGAAGATGCTTTCCTGGCACCATTTATTTTTCTCTGCAAACAGTCCTGCATAGCTGGGATATAATCCATAACCCAGTTTCATGATCTCTGTGGTGAGGTCCAGCGCTTTTTGCCATTCATGTTCCCGCATATACAGCTTGCATAATAAAGACAGTGCAGCGCCTTTGGTAGCGCGGCCAATATCATTTGTGCTGTAGATATCGCTGTTTAAATAATCTGCAGGAAGATGGGCGGCCGCAAATTCCAGGTCGCTGATGATCATCTTATTGATCTCTTCTACCGGTGTGGTAGGTAATGCCGCTTCGTAATCCGGTTCCGCAATGTTCTTTTCAACGGTTTCTTCTGTTACCACTATTACCGGTCCGAATGCGTCTGTCAGATCCACGTAGCCAAGCGCACGCAGGAAGCGGAGTTCCGCGGTGAACTGTTCTTTTTGCGCATCTGTAATGCTGGTCATTTTAGGAATATAATACAGGGAGATGTTGGCATCCGCCACCAGTTTATATTGATGTTGCCAGGCAAAGGCCAGGTAGGTATTGGCCGGCGCCCACTGGCAGTCGGACATCAGTCCTACGTCGCCGCCGGAACTGGCATGGCCCACATCCGTGGTAAGATCAGAAATGGTTACCTGGAAGCCGGCGTAATACATCCATGCATCCGATCTGCCGCTGGGTTGCTTAAGCCTTGAATAAACGCCGTTTACAGCGGCTTTGGCATCGCTTAGCGTAAGGAACGCATTGGCATCCGTGAGGTAACTGTATACTTTGGGTTCCACCATTTTCTTGCACGATGTAGCGCCGAGCAGCAAGGTGGTGAGTGCGATATATGCGTATTTCATTTGTTCCGGAATTTACAGGTTAAAAGTTCAATTTAAGACCGGCGGTAAACGTGCGGTAAGCAGGGAAGGCTGTATAATCCAGTCCTGACGACAGGTTGGCGTTACTGCCGCTGCTATTGAGATTGCTGTTTACCTCGGGGTCTGATCCTGTATATTTAGTGATGGTGAATAAGTTTTGTACGGAGCCGTATACCTTGATGCCTCTCAGGCTTTTCAGGAAAGTTTTGGCCACCGGGATATTATAACCGAGCATCAGCATTTTACAGCGCAGGTAGGAGGCGTTTTCCACGAAGCGGGAGTTCATCAAACCGCCGTAGGCAATTGCATATCCGTCCCTGGGTATATCGGTGTTTTCGTTGTTGGTGGTCCACCTGTTCAGTGCAGCCTTGCCGGGGCCGGATTCCAGCACCAGGCCGGTACCGTTGTACAGGCTGTAATCCAGTGCGCCCTGCAGGAAAATGTTCAGTTCAAAACCTTTATAGGCAAAGTTATTATTGATACCATAGATATAATGCGGGTTGGCATGTCCGAGATAGGTGCGGTCATTGGCATCGATAATGCCATCCGGCTTACCGTTGGGTCCACTGATATCCCTGAATTTGGGATCGCCCGGTTTGGAGTTGGGTTGCGCGGGATGCGCTTCCCCTGTTTTTATAACACCATCATAGATATAACCATAGAAGGTGCTTAATTCCCTTCCCGGTTCCAGTTTGGTAAAGTCCATACCACGGCCGCCATAGAGGTTAGCGGTTTGCGTGATGATATAGGGACGGCCGCCCAGGTCCAGGCAGTTTTGTTTATTGTAGGCGATGTTCACGGTAGTGTTCCAGGTAAATGCATGATTCACGATGTTTTCTGTAGTGACAGATAGTTCAACCCCTTTATTTTCAATGCTGCCGGCATTTACGGTTTGCACCGCGAAGCCGTTCCAGTCGCCGATAGGCATATCAAAGATCAGCCTGTTCGTTTTTTTCCGGTAGTAATCGATAGTAGCGGACACGCGGTTGTTGAAAAAGCCCATATCAATACCCAGGTCCAGCTGTGCAGTGCTTTCCCATTGCAGATCTTCATTAGGCAGGCGGGTAATTACCGTACCGCCATAGCTGTCGCTTCCTTCACCGAGAGATACATTGGTAGGGCCGAATGTTGAAAGATAAATATAATCACCGATCCTGTCGTTACCGGTAACGCCGTAGCCGCCTCTCACTTTAAGGTTGGAGAAAACGTTCAGGTTTTTGATAAATTCTTCTTCACCTGCTCTCCAGGCAAGAGAGCCGGAGGGGAAAATACCAAATCGTGTGTTACCGCCAAACCTGGATGATCCGTCGCGGCGTACGGTTACGGTGGCCAGGTATTTATCTTTCAGGGAATAGTTCACCCTGCCGTAGGCGGAAGCCATTTTAGAAGGGATCACGCTGCTGATGTTGGATAACCGTTCTGTACCCGCTTCCAGGTTCTTATAAAGAAATGCATCTGTGCTGAACTTCTGTACCTGTGAATAATGTCTTTCATATTTATCGGACTGGTAAGAAACCCCTGCCACCACGTTGAGAGAGTGGATGGTGTTAAATACTTTTTTATAAGTGAAGTAGGCTTCCACCAGGTTACGGGAAATGGCCAGGTCGTTCAGGCTGGCTTTACCCTGTACTTTTTCACCGTCTACCAGGTCGCGGGGAAGATAGGTACCTTCTTTCGTGGTGGTATATTCGCTACCACCGTTCACACGGAAGTTAAGGCCGTTGAGGATTTGGTAATCTGCATATACGTTAATGTTCACTTTGTTTTCGAACCGGTCGTTGGTAGGCGCCATCAGCCAGGCCAGCGGGTTATCCCTTCCTTTGAACCGGGCGTACGTGCCATCGTCGTTGTACACGGGAATGGCCGGCGAGGCGGTGATCACACCGTACATTACGTTGGAAGGTACAATGTTGCCGTCGTAGGTTTTGAAGTTGGTATAAGCATGTGATGCATATACGCTGGCTCCTGTTTTAAACCGTGCTGCGAATTGCTTATCGTAATTCAATCTCACAGAATACCTTTCAAAAGAAGTATTTTTCAGCGCACCATCCTGTTTGAAGTAGCTGCCGGATAATGCTACCCTGTCTTCCGCGGTACCGCCGCTCACGCTTAAGTTATGGCTTTGCACAATGCCCGGGCGGGTGGCCAGTTTAAACCAGTCGTTGTCACGCCCACTGGCCAGATCTGCAGCAGTATAAAAAGCGGGTTGTCCTTTTTCGATGGCTTTGGCATTGGTGACCTGCATATTTTCCAGGCCATTCATTTTATCGTATTCCTTTACGATCTTTTGCGTGCCATAGTAGCCATCGTACTGGATGGAAGCCCTGCCGCTCTTTCCCCTTTTGGTGGTGATCATCACCACACCGTTGGCGCCACGGGCGCCGTAAATAGCGGTGGAGGAGGCGTCTTTAAGGATCTGTATATCGTCGATGTCGTTCGGGTTGATGTCCTTTCCCGTTTCGGAGGGGAAGCCATCTACCACGTACAAGGGTTCGTTGGTGGATTTGATGGAGTTACCGCCGCGGATGCGCACAATGGTTTGCCCGCCCGGCGCAGCGTTCGACTGGCTTACCTGTACCCCTGCCGCGCGGCCCTGGATGGCCTGTGCAGCATTGCTGGTTACACCACCGAGGTTCATGTCTTCGCTGGAAATGGAGCTGATAGAACCGGTGAGGTCTTTCTTTTTAGTGGTACCATAACCTACTACCACTACGTCTGTAAGGTTAGATACTTCTTCGGAAAGCGTTACCTTAAAGCTGGTGGTTTTGCCATCAAATTTCACGGACCAGGTTTTAAAACCCACCATGGAAATTTCCAGTGTTTCGCCGGGGTTGGCATTGATCTTAAAACTGCCATCGGTATTGGTAACGGTACCGAGTTTGGTACCTTTTACCGTTACCGTAGCACCGGGAAGCGGTTGTCCTTTGTCCGTAGTAACCACGCCGTGCACCTCAATGGGAGGGGGCGGAGTGGTAGCCGGTTGCACCAGGGGTTTTGTTTTTACGATAATAGCGCCTCCTTCAATACTGTAGGTGAGGGGCTGGTTACGCATAAAAAGATTCAACGCATCGTTTACAGGCATGTTGCTCACGGTGATATTGGCCCTGCCGCTTTTTTCCAGCAAGGCTTCATCAGCCAGGATATTGAGGCCGGTTTGTTTGTTGATTTCCCGGAACACCTCTTTGGCGGTGGCATTTTTCATCGACAGGCTTACTACCTGATCCGGGGCTGCGCTCACCCGTGCCGTGGTGGCGAAACATAGCAGGGCCAGGAACTGGCCGGCCTTCAGATGTTTGGTTAGATGCCGGCTGTTCTTACACCGGGAACTGGCAATAGTACGTAATTGCATACTTGTGCTGAGTTTTGATTGAGAGAATGGTTTGGTTGTGCTATCTTCCTTTACAAGTTTTTGTTACATGAACATTCCCGTCATACTGGTTGATATAGTTGTTCACTTCCAGGCTTTAATCGCCCTGTATAATCAATTTTTTTCCTTCTAAGCGATAATTGACATCGTTGGCATTCAGCATTTTTAAAACATTCACGAGGCTGCTGCGCCGGCTGATCATCCCGAAAAATTTCCGGGGCCTGAGCTGGCCTTCGTATACGATCTCCACATCATACCAATGGGAGAACTGCCGCAGTACAGTAGTAAGATCCGTGCTTTCGAACTGGAAGTATCCCTCTTTCCACGCGGTTATTTCAGCGGTGTTTACGCCGGTTACTTTCTTTACATTGCCGTTGGGGCTTATCTGTGATTGTTCACCCGGGGCCAGTTGTATACTTCCTTTCTTACTGTTCACCTTCACCGCGCCTTCCAGCAGGGTGGTATTGATAGTAGCTTCATCTGCGTAGGAGTTGATGTTGAAGCTGGTGCCCAATACATCAACCGTTACCTGGTTTACCAGTACGCGGAAAGGCCGGCGGGCATCATGCGCTACTTCAAAATACGCTTCACCGGAAAGTTCTATCCGGCGTTCTTCTCCTGCAAAGGTGGCCGGGAAGCGGATAGAAGAAGCGGCATTCAGCCATATTTTGCTGCCATCGGCCAGTACCAGCGGGTATGTTTCCCCGGGGCCGGTGGTGAGCGTGTTATAAATGGGCGTGTTGCCGGCTCCCTGTGTTTTAACATATACCAGTTGTCCGCCCTGGTTATGTACGGCGCTGTTGCCCTGTTGTGCCAGTTGCCGGATACCTGCGCTGTCCAGTATTATTTTTTCGCCGTTGGCCAGGGTGAGTACTGCCTTGTGTCCTCCGGGTGTTGCAGGCATGTCCTTTTTCGTGGTCACCGCTACGGTGGTAGCTACCGGTTGCCTGAAAAAGTAGATAGCCGGGATGCTGAGCCCAAGTACTACTACTGCCGCTGCAGCCAGTTTAAACCGGCCGTAATTCTTCCGGGGAGAGAGCGGTACTATCGGTGCGCCCTGTATATGCTGTAACAGCTCCTTCCTGACCCTGTCGCCGGGTTCGCCGGAGTAAGTGCCGTTACCTGGTTGTACCTGCCGGAAAGCGGCCTGCATTTCGTTCAGGAGGGTACGGCCGGAAGCGTCGTCCCGCAGGTAGTCCATCAGCTCAAGGGCTTCCTGCGGACTACAAGTCCTTTGTTGCCAGCGTTGCAGCAATACCTGGTAATATTCATTGTTCTTTCCTGTGGGCATATATATTACTATCCCAAAAAAAGAAGGTAGGGTGGGTGGGGGAGAAAAAAAATTACCTGGAGGGGTCCAGCAGGATGCCGGAAACCAACAGCAGCGGGAGAATGCCGTCTGTATTGGTATAGAAGAAGAACTTAATACTTTTCATGGCCAGCACCATATGTTCTTTTACGGTATTACGGGAAATGCCCAGTTCTACGGCTACTTCTTCGTAGCTTTTGCTTTCTTCCCGGCATAGCCTGAATACCTTCTGCCGTTGGGGAGGCAGTTGGGCAATGGCCTGGTGTAATAAAGATTCGTATTGTTTCCAGAGCAGCGCGGTATCGGCATCTTCGGTTTGCTGCTGTAATTCCTGCATCACCTGTAAGCGGAGGGCGGCATCGGCACTGATCTTCTTTAAGAGTTTAAACACATGATTCCGGGTAATACGGTACAGGTAACCACTGAATGATAATTCAGGGTTGATCCGCTCCCTAATCTCCCAGATCTTTATAAACACTTCCTGTAGTGCATCTTCGGCCAGTTCCGGGATATTAATGAAGTGGAGGATATAAGTGTAAAGTGAGGGGTAATACTGATCATATAATGCTATATACGCCCCGGTATCCCCTTGCTGCAGCCTTTGCAACA
>JBCNPS010000307.1:0-8891 GCA_039593235.1 Chitinophaga sp.
GAGAAGGTTAGGCCAGCCTGGCGTTGGTAAATACGGCCTCCTTTTTTTGACAGGAATAGGTTACTGCAGCGATCATGAATAATAATATGATAGAACTATGTTTCATGTATATTTTTTTTGAGATAGATTATAGTTTTAAGCCAACGCCCAGGGTAATGTAAGGGCCGGTATAAAAGGAATGGAAGATATTGTCCCCGTTAATGGTGTCATCGGTTTTTTCTGCGATGGCCTTGATATCCGCTGCCTGTTGTACCTGGATAAAGCGGCTGTTCAGTACATTCTGTACACCGCCTTTAATTTCTACGAGTTTCCCGATAAGTTGGTAGAAACTGAGGTCCAGTGCATCCCGGGGCATTTCATATACACTGGCGTTATCGATATTGCCAACGGTGGTGAGACGTTTACCGATGCGGTTATAACTGGCATTCAGTTTTAAGCCGGCTGCCAGGTTGGTATAGTTTAAACCGGCGTTGATGAGGTAAGGGGATTGCCCTGTCAGCGGCGGGTTTTTGTCCTGCAGTCCGGCGCGGGGGCCCAGGTCTACTTTGCTGTAAATATACGCTGCATTCAGCAGTATGGAAAAGTGCTGCATCGTTTTGCTGGCTATGGTGTTGCCGTTGAAATAGCGTTGCATACCCAGCATCAGTTCCACTTCCGCACCGTAATTGGTGGCGGAAACGGCATTGTCCCACCGGAAGCTGTTCCGGCCGCTTGTGCTGTTATAATAATAAAACTCCACCGGGTTTTTGAACTTTTTGTAGAATGCGCCTGCGGTGAAGATCTCGCCGGTACCGGGGTAATGTTCAAAGCGGAGATCGATATTGTCGATATCCGTTTGGGTTTTCAGATCTTCGTTCCCATAGGCGAGGCGGTAAGTCATAAAATCCATGTAGTAAAAGGTGGATATTTCCCTGAACTCCGGACGGTTTAATGTTTTTGAATAAGCGGCGCGCAGCAGGTTCTTTTCGGTAAGAGAATAGGCAAGGTTAAAGGATGGGAGTTTGCTGGTGTTTTGGCGGTGCAGGTTTACCTGCCCGTTGGCGCCACCGCCGCCGAGCTGCCAGCTGTAAGTCTGTAGTTTTTGGGTATTGTCTTCTATGCGGAGACCGCCATACAGTTTCAGTTTGGAGGTAAAGGGAATTTCCGCTGCGAGGTAAACGGCCTTCAGATCGTTCTGGGCTGTGTAACTGTTTTGAGCGCCCCAGATCTCCGTAATACGGCTTCCCTGTACGTCATCGTTTTCCAGGTTGAACTGCCGGTATTCAAAACGTCTTTCTTTATCTTCTACATAAATTCCTGTTTTTAAAACCACGGCTGCATTGGCAATTTTCAGCGGTTGCACAATATCCAGGGCCACTGTTTTAATTTCTTCCGGTAGAGTGGTGTATCTTCTGCCGCGGTAATACCCGCCGTAGAAATATTCTACCAGCGATGAATCATGATAATAAAATTTCTTCTCATTTTTAAGAGTACGGTAACGTTGGTCGGGATCGTCGTACCTACTTTTGGTATACCCAGCGGTCCAGTTAATCTGGGTGCCGGGATGCAGTGTATGTTGCCCGCTCAGCTGTGTGGTATAAATTCCCCTGAAACTATTGGACAGGATGTATTGGCGCACGTACTGGTTTTCATAGAGGCCGGAGCCATCCGGTGCAGCAAGTCCTGTTTCGCCATTGCGGAGTACCGCATTGGTACTTCCCATATGGGTATAAAGATTTTTAAAACTGATCCTGTGATTTTTGTTGATGTCGAGCGACAAATTCAGCATACCGTTCAGCCTTACGTTGTGGTCGTAGGTTTGATCGGAGAATTTATAAGTGCTGGAATATACATCACTCATGATCGCTGTTGTATTCTGGGAAATGATTACATAGCGGTAGGTATTGGCGTAATTGAATGCGCCTGCAATTCCCAGCCGTGACGATTTCCCCCAGGTGAACCGTTTAGCGAAATCCAGGTTGAAACGATGGTCTACGGGCGCTTTCCGCGGATAGATATCCCAGTTGTCAGCAAATTTCGGCGTGAGGGCTCTTTTTTCTTCCGGCGTCCATGTGTCCACCCGGCTGGATCCTATTTCTTTCGGCAGGCTATAGGTGCCGTCGTCGTATCCCAGCCAGTTCTTGCTGCCCTGGCGCTGTTCCCTGAAATCTTTAAAAGTGGTAAAGGGATTATAGGACGCGCTGTAGCTAACGTTAAATGCGTTTTTTGCAGGCATCCCGGTGGTATGCACTTTAATGATGCCGCCTGCAAAATCGCCGGGAAGCTCAGGTACGGCGGTTTTATAGATCATGATCCGGTCTATTAACGGGGATGGTAAGATGTCGAAACTGAATGCGCGGCTGTCAGGCTCAAAACTGGGCGCCATCAGTCCGTTCAGCATTACGGGATTATACCGTTGCGACAGGCCGCGGATAACGACCATCCTGTTCTGTATGATACTGACGCCGGAGATCCGGCGTATCACTTCCGCGGCATCCCTGTCCTGGCTCCGGGCAATCTGTTCTTTTGAAATACCGCTCACCACTGCATCTGCCTGGTGTATTTCATCAATAACGGAAGCTACGCTTCCCGTTTCCCGTATTTTTTTTGATTCAATGGTTACTCCCGCCAGCTGGCCTTTTGCTACTTTCAATGAAACTTTAACGGCGAAGGTTTCATTTGCTTTGATGGTGATACCGGTGATGGCGACTGTACCATATCCTACGGCGCTAACGGTAGCTTCATAGGCGCCAACAGGTAGAGGAATGGAAAACCTTCCGTCGTTGTCGCTACTACCGCCTTTCATGCCTATACGAACGGTGGCGCCGGGGATAGGAGTGTTGCTTTCATCCGCCAGTATCCTACCGGAAAATGTACCGTTTGCCCGGGGAGGACTGGATGTTGTTTGGAGCGGCACATATTTTAAGGTGATGTTTTTTCCATCTGAAAGGGAGTGCAAGCCGATCTGTTGTTTTAATACATCCAGCAGTCCGCTGAGAGTACCTGCTTCGGCCTGGGCTTTTTCCACCATTGTTTTTTCAAACAATGCCTGGTCGAAGGAAAAATTATAACCGGGAAATTGCTGTTGCAGGCTGGTGGCGATCTTCGCCAGGCTTGTCCGCTGCAGGTGGATGCGTGCGGATTGTGATAACACCTGTCCGCCATAGAGGAGGCAGCAACACAATAACCAGCTGGTGAGCCGGGATAGCCCTGTCTTTTTACAGAATAGATTTTTTGACATAACTTTGAAAGCATTTCTTTTTTAAGAGTGAAACATTTACATGTGGGCATTGCTTCGCGAGAGCAATGCTTTTTTTATGGTGTGGTGTGAATAGCGGGTTGCAGGTATATGGTGTCTCCGAATTGCTTCAGCTGAAAGTCCCAGCCAAAAGACAAATGCGCCAGGATGGTTTCGGGCGGTACGTTCTCGAACTTCGCCGTTATTATTTTTTCGCCCAGTGCTGCCGGAAATGTATAATGTATCCCTTACCTGTTTTCCAGTGCCGACAGTACATCTTTCAAAGGCAGCTGTGTAAACACCCACCTGCCGGTCATCCAGGCGCCGATATCGTTCGTTTCAGCGGCAAGGATCCGGGACGTGTAGGTTGTATTACCATGGATAAACTGCTGGCCGGGCGCCAGCTTTTTTTCCGGATGATTCGGCTCCCATACGCCGATGCTGCCCTTTTTTAAGGCCACACGGAGGTCGGTTGCCTCCGGGTAGGCGGTAATATTAAATTCGGTGCCATATACCCTTGTCCGGATATTCCCCGCCTGTACAATAAACGGGCGGTTCGCCTGATGGGTAACAATAAAAAAAGCCTCGCCCGTCAGCGATACTGTGCGGGCAGTTGGACCGAACTTTTTCGGGAACCTAACGGAGCTGTGGTGGTTGAGGGTGATTTTGGTGCCATCGGGCAAGGTCACGGTCTTTACTTCCCCACGGCCTGTGCTGACTACCTGGTAAGCCAGGGAGCCATCTGCCTGCGGGAGTTTTGACCAGAAGAATACCGCCGATATAATAATGGCGATCATAACACTGGCGGCCACCAGCCATCTGCCTATAGAAATGATACCGGTTTTGCCGGCAACAACGGCTTGCTGATCAAACAATTGTTGCCGCAGTTCCTGTTGGGACAGGACTTTCCTGGCATGCAGCTGTTCGGCGGTCAGCGGTTCATCCAGCACATCCAGCTGTGAGAGCCAGCGGGAGATCCGGACTTTTTCCTCCTCCGTAACCCTTCCCTGGAGGTACCGGTTAAAGAGGTCCTGGAAATTTTGTTTGTTGGGTTCCATACTGATAATAAGCATGAAACACCGCCAGGGCCCAGTAAAGGGATGTTACCAAATCGTTAAGCCTGTATCAGCCAGATCATCAGCAGCAGGTCGGCCATGGGGAGGGAGGATTGCGCTACCGCCTTCCGGATGCGTTTAAACGCAATATTAATATGATTCTTTACCGTTTTCGGAGAAATACCAAGCATCACTGCAATAGCAGCGATGGAATAATCATCCTGCCTGCTTAACAGGAAAACTTCCCGCATTTTAACGGGCATGTCTTCCACCGTTCGGTTGATAACCGCGATCATGGTATCGTATTGCGCCGTAATTTCCTGTAGTTCTGTTTCAGGGATGTAAACTGTTTGTTCCTGTTGTAAAAAGAGAGAGAAGTTTTGGAGGTGTTTTTCCCGGAGCCCCTTCGCACGGAAGTATCCTGATAACTTGAACCATACACGGTTTTTCAACCAGGCTTCCAGGGTGTTGGTGATGGTGAAATCCGCCCGTTTTTCCCATAACTCGATGAACATGTTCAGCACCAGGTCGTATGCCTCATCCGGATCCCCCGTTTTTTTTGCAGCCATGGTGTATAATAAATTATAGTAGCGGTGATGCAATTCTTCAAATGCGGCATAATCCGAATCCCGGATCATTTGCAATAAATCCTGCTCGCTTACATGTTTCATTCAGTGTGAGAATTACCAGCGCGTAAGTTAGGCTTCCATTGTTAATTTAATATTAAGGTGTTTGGTGAAGTTAATTTTATATCTTTTTATAACAGGCATCAAACTCCTTCGCTGGACACTCCGTGGGAAAGAAAAAAATTGATTTTAAAATAATTAAACCAGCTTTGTGATTCACATGATAAAATTGAACCGATAATGAAAAGTAGCTTTAAGCCATTCCAGGAATTTTAGGCGTCTCCGTTGATCATGATGGCCAAATATCAATTATTGTTATGAGTAAGTATATGAATAAGGATATAAAAAAATGGTGGGAGTCACATAGATTACTATTTAACATTTACACAGTCACAACAGGTGTGCTTTGCATGGTGCTTATGAAATTTTTTAATAGTGCTTCTGTGAACTTTTTTATGTTGCCGTTTGGATTATTCTATTTGTTGTGTCTTAATGTAATTTATACCTTGTTTTATATTATATTCTACCGGCATGCCTCGAATAATAGTGATAACTTAAATACTAAGATCTTTATTAAAGTACTTGTTTTTGCGGTATTAGCGAATGTCTTATTAGGTATATACTGTGTTGTTTCTATACCACACCATTAAAAATTGCTGGATATCATCACTGGTTTGTATGATTTCAATGGTAAGATAGTGGCGCCAATCGCAGTAATCTACAGCGCATGAAATAAAAATTATACTAATCTTTCTTATACAGCTGGCACTCCTTCCTTCCCGCCTTGCCTCTAATCCTGTATACATGACAGTACAGGATAGTTGTACAATCATTTCTTTCTAAATTAGAGCAACATACAAATACGGCTATTAGAAGACCTCAGATTTTCCCGGTACACTGGCATAATATTCCAGCGATCAATATTTCACGTTATTAAATTCCGTCTTATGAAACCTTATGCAGTTTTTTATATTGCCGCTATTGTTGCATTCTTCGGGTGCCGGAAAGCATCGCTGCAAACAATACCCGTCTCAAAGGCAATGGTAATGCAGCAAGTGGCTGAATTTGAAAGTACAGATATTCCCGTAACCAGCGTGGCAACATCGTCCGCTTTATGGCCGGCGGCGGCGCTGAAAGACAGTAATGACGCCACTATATGGAGTTCCAACACTTACGCCGGCGCAGAACAAACAGAATGGGTAGCTTATTGGTTTAATAGTTTTGACAGCGTGAACTACATAAAGCTGCTTCCCCGCTATGGCGCCACAGGCGCCCTTGGGTTCCCGGTCAGCTTCAGTATCTATACATCGAACGGAAGTAGCTGGGTGCTTGCAGGTACGCATACCGCCTTCCCTACGCCACAAACCGGATGGGTCATATTGCCGCTGCCATCCACCGTTTATGCCAATGGCATCCGGGTTGTTGCCACCATATTAGGGCAGGACAATGTAAATAACTATGTATTCCAGCTGGCAGAGGTTAGTGCCGGTTATGATGCAAAGTTTAATCATTTTAAGTTCATCAGTAATAATAATGTTTACCGGCAAAATGAGATCAGGAATGTTGGGTCGGGTACTTTTAATCCCAATAAGATAACCAACTGGAATTACGATGAAAGAAATCCCATCATAGTGGCGCAACCAGGAGGCAACAGCAATATTTATGCACCCAGTATCCAGGCCAATGGCGGCGCATGGAATGTTTATTTTGGCGGCTGGGATGGAACTACGGACGGACATGATCGTATATCTGTAACCGTTACCAATGATAACTTCCTTACGTTTAACCCTCATGCGTTAATGATCGATAAGGGGGTAATGATACATATGAACAATGAAACAGTGATAAAAACGGCGGATGGCATCTGGCGCATGTTTTATACTACTTACGGCGGCTCGCCGGCCATCAACAAGCCGGGATATGCCACTTCTTCCAACGGGGTGAACTGGACGCCGTCTTCAGGCAACGCATCCTACCTGCTTAATATGAGCGGGTATACCAACTGGAACAATGCAGATGTAAATGGCTCCAATGTACTCTATTATGAAAACGGTACCTATCATCTTTATTTTAACGACTTTAATTATACCAGCACTGGTCATGCTTTTGCTGTTCATCATGCTACCAGTACAGATATGGTTAACTTTTCCTATACGGGCGATGTGTTGAATGAAGCCCTGATGGCGCAGGATGTGAAGAAATTTACCTATAACAGCAGCAGTTATTACCTGATGACGATGCATGCCAACAGCAATCAATTAAGATACAGTGTTGGCACAAGCCCGGTAAATTTCGCTGCCAGTCAGCAGCTTACCGCCAATCTTGGTGCGGCCGACCAGTATATTACTGCAGCGGGTTTTGTTACCCAAAACAACCGCCTGTACGGCGTATTGTATGGAGCCGGCCCTGTGCCTACACTTGATCATAATGCCATCCACGCAAAATGGCTGCAGAAAAAAGTCCTTTTTATCAGCGATGGCACCGGGGCGCAGTGGGGGGATATAGAGAAAGCCTACGGCCCGGATCGTATTAAATTATACATGAACACGGATATTGAAACGGGGCATTTTTATGTATATGATACCGATGGCACCACCTTGCTGTATACCAGCCCGCGGGTAACTATGCGATCGGGAGATATATGGGAATACCGGCCGTAAAACGCTACCGGCCATTAACAATACTGTTATACCTGAAAAACACACTGATCACATGAGGAACTTTTTTATCCTGCTGCTGGCAATTGCAATAAGCAGTTGCAGTAAGCTGAAAAATTATGTGGAAGAAAATTATAAAAGAAAAGATATCATCTACACCGATACTTTTAAAGTAGCCGCAGGATGGGATATCTATACCGGTGGTGTATACCGTTACGGGCCTTCCATTATCAGGCATCCGGATGGCTCTTTTGATGCCTGGTTTGCAGCCCCTGGCGGTACTTTCGGGGAAAAGGTACTGAACTTCAACGAGGGAGGGCTGCAAAGCCCGGTAGGCCTGGCAGGCAGTAATACGGCCGCCCAGCAATTCACTGCCGGAAGCCCGTTCTATGCTATCAACGTGGCATGCCCCAACTGGAACTCCACCAATAGCAGTTTAACCCTGAGCCTCTATCAATGGAACACGGATTATGCTACTACTATTGCGGGTACGGCGTTGGCTACCATGGCCTATACAAATTATATCGACAACCAGAATCTGCAGCTGGCCAGGGATGCTTACTTTGCTGCGGGAACATACCTGTGGGTATTAAGCAATCCTTCCGGAACGGCGGGCGTTTGGAAAAAAGACGGGAGCATAGGCGGGGTACTCAATTATCTGAACGGCCAGCCGGTTAGCGGAAGCTATCAGTCGTTTATCCTGCTCAATAAATCTTCCGGCGGCGCTTACTGGGACCAGATCGCCTACCGCCACTCAACAGATGAAGGTAATACCTGGACTACTGATTCAATGGTATTGAAACCAACGGAAGGTACCAGGGATCAGCTCTCTGTTTGTGATCCGGGGGGAATAAAATCCGGTAACTATTATTACATAGGATATACTTCTACTGAAAACACGGCAGGCGTTTTTAATCATGCGTATGTAGCCAGGTCTTCATCGCCAGTGGGTCCGTGGGAGAAATGGAATGGAAGCGGCTGGGGCGGTAATCCTCAACCGGTGGTTACCTTTACGGGAGATGCCACGGCCTGGGGCGCAGGCGAACCGCGGATGCTGGTGAATAATGATACGTTGTTTTTCTATTATACCTGGACAGATACCAATATCAATGAAACCCGTGTGGCTACTGTTAATGCCAGCGATGCCAACTGGCCGGCGCATCTTAGCTTTCATGGAACGGCTGTGAATAAAACAGCCATAGCGGGGGCGGACCGTTGCGATATCAAATATCGTGACGATCTGAAAAAGTACCAGGCTATTCACACCGCTTCCAGGCTTACGGCCAACAGCTACATTGTATTATGGGAATCTGCAGATGGATTGTCCTTTACAAAA
>JBCNPS010000308.1:0-8885 GCA_039593235.1 Chitinophaga sp.
AATCGGCTTCCAGCGCCATGAGCTGAAGGAGGTATTTTTTCGACTTGGCTTTTTTGATGTCGGCGATGTGCGCCTGTAAAGGCTGAATAAGATCTTCGTAAATGCTTTGGGTAAAGTAGCCGATGGCTTTGTTCACCCTTTGCTGGAGCTGTTCCATTTCGCCGGTTTGGACCGCGGTGTCCAGCAGCTGATGCAGCTGGGTAAGGAACCTTGCGGCCACTTCGTGCTGCTGTTCCGCTTTGGCCGACAGGCTACGGCTCAACTTAATAGCGGCGTCGAAGTCAGGCAGCTTTTTATCCTGGATCCAAACGGCGTGACTACGGATGGTGGCCTGCATACGGTACCAGTCGAACTGCTGCAGCAGGGAAGTGGCCTGGAATTTCTTCTTTTCCATTTCCAGGAGCACCACCAGTTCATTGGCTTCATTCTCTTTTTCAGCGAACTCAATCACCTGCCGGTCTGTACGGATGCTGCCGTGCCCGATGCGGGAATGCAGTACCAGTCCATCGAGCGAGGTACAACGGCTAAGCGCCACGTATACCTGCCCGGGTGCAAAGGCGTACCCGGCGTCTATAATGGCGCGTTCAAAGGTAAGTCCCTGGCTTTTGTGGATGGTAATAGCCCATGCAAGGCGGATAGGAAACTGTGTGAAGCTGCCTATTTCTTCCTCTTCGATGCTGTTTTCGTCCTGGTTGTAGGAGTAGCGGATGTTTCGCCAGGTTTCCTTACCCAGTTTCAGCTCTTCATGGTTGCCTGCCAGCACCAGCATGATTTCTTCATCGTTGATTTCCTTTACGGTAGCAATTTTTCCGTTATAATAACGGCGGGGTTGCGCCAGGTCGTTTTTGAGGAACATCACCTGGGCGCCCACTTTTAATTGCAGCAGTAATTCAGTAGGCAATGCCTTATCGCTGAAATCACCTTCTATTTTTCCTTCGAAGCGATGTACTTTTCCTGGCATATCTGCCAGGCGCCGGGCATTGATTTCATCTGCCTTCCGGTTATGGGTGGTGAGTACAATGTACTCTTCATCTTCTCCCGTAAAATTCGGCTGATAATGTTCATTCAGCAACTGCAGGTCATCATGCAGCACTTCGTTATTACGGATCCTGTTCAGCACTTCGATAAAGTGCTGTTCATTCTGCCGGTAAATTTTCTTCAGTTCAATATACAGTGGCGGCGCCTGTTCTATTACTTTGGCGGCAAAGAAAAAGGTACTGTTGTAATATTCAGAGAGCATGCGCCATTCCGCATCGGGTACTACCGGCGGGAGCTGGTAAAGATCCCCGATAAACAATACCTGTACACCGCCAAAAGGCAGCAATGGTTTATTACGGAAATGGCGGAGGATCACATCGATAGCATCCAGCATATCGCAGCGTACCATACTTACTTCATCGATGATCAGTAATTCCATTTCCTGCAGCAATACTTTTTTATCGTTGGTAAAACGAATATTGCGGAACAGGCCATGTTTATCTGTACTGCTGATTTCATCCGTTCCAAACCCTCTTTTAGTGCCCGGGATAAAAGGTCCGAAGGGCAGCTGGAAAAAAGAATGCATGGTAACACCACCGGCGTTGATGGCAGCCACTCCCGTGGGCGCTACTACTACCGTGTTTTTACGCGTATGTTCTTTGATATATTTCAGGAACGTAGTTTTCCCTGTACCGGCCTTGCCGGTAAGGAAGATATGGCGGTGTGTATGGTTTATGAAATCTGCCGCCAGGTGAAAGATGGTATTTGTATTATCCGGTTGGGGCATCTTGTTATTAAATTGAAAGGGCGAATATACAGAAAAAGTGGTGAAAACCGCGGGGATATTGCATGTAATGAAATGCATTATCTTCGTTTTTCTTTCTGCCGACAAAAAATTTTATTCATATGAACGATCTTAAAATTGCTACTGCGCAATTTGAAAACAGGAGCAACGACAAGGCATGCAACCTGGGCATCATCCGGGAATTATCGCGGCAGGCTGCTACCGATGGAGCAGATGCTGTTGCCTTCCATGAGTGTTCCGTGACCGGTTATACTTTTGCCAGGAACTTATCGCGGGAGCAGATGCTGGAGCTGGCCGAGATCATCCCCGAAGGGCCGTCTATCAAGGTATTGCAGGATATTGCCGCTGAAAATGATATTGCCGTACTGGCAGGATTATTTGAGAAAGATGCCGGCAACAATTTATTCAAGGCGTATGTATGTGTTGATAAAAACGGGCTGGTGGCTAAATACAGGAAGCTGCACCCGTTTATCAATCCACATCTGCAACCTGGAAATGAGTATGTAATTTTTGATCTGAAGGGATGGAAATGCAGTATGCTGATCTGCTATGATAATAATATTACGGAGAATGTGCGCGCCACGGCGTTGCTTGGCGCAGAAGTTATTTTTATGCCGCATGTAACCATGTGTACGCCGTCTACCCGGCCTGGCGCGGGTTTCGTGGACCCGGCGCTGTGGGAAAAGCGAAGGGAGGACCCTACTTCGCTGCGACTGGAATTTGACGGTATGAAAGGCCGCTCCTGGCTGATGAAGTGGCTGCCGGCCCGCGCGTATGATAATGCCATCTACGCCGTTTTCTCCAATCCTATAGGTATGGACGATGACCAGCTGAAAAACGGCTGTTCCATGATCATTGATCCTTTTGGCGATGTGATAGCAGAGTGCAGGAAACTGGATAACGACGTAGTAACGGCAACGCTTACACGTAATAAGCTTACCGAAGCCGGCGGCTACCGGTACCGGCTGGCTCGCCGGCCTGATTTATATGGAGAAGTGATTGCTGCGGCGCATATGCCTGTGCAAAAGGTGGTGTGGCTGCAGGAGAAGGGTTAAGGTAGTGTGATGGCAGGAAAAGACGGGTATGAAGGCGGCATCTGGTATTGGGAGCCGATCATATATAGCTGATCACTAACCGGCGGTATAACGACTTGATAATTTAAATAAAATCATAATACAAATAAAAATGCGCGGAGGGCCGTGGGTTTTAAGGGTTTCCCTGTAAATAAAACCGTTAAATCCGGCTGAGTGGTTATCTTTGTGACCCTGACACTGTTTACAAAGCTTTAAAATAACCCGTTTTTTAGCTTTTTGTATAAAAGAACCGTTCCCTCGTGGAGCGGTTTTTTGCTTTGGTAGAAAGCTGCATACTATAAAACATTTCCTCATAGAGCGGTTTTTTGTTTTGAAGGAAAACTGCATACCATAAAAAACCGTTCCCCTGGAGCGGTTTTTTGTTTTAGGGAGATGATGGGCCGGGGAGATATATAGTGTAGCAATGGGAATAGCTTAGCACAAGCATATAGCGTGGAGGGAACGCGGAGTTTACGCGGAGGGGAGGTGGACTTGATCAGGTAACACTGTACCATAAAGGATTTGGACGGATTTCCCAGATCTGGATATCACGGGAACCACTAACATGATATTGGGGGCGTTGCAGCGGTCAAATAGATGCATAAAAAAACCGCCCTGGCAAAGCCAGCGCGGTTTATAACGAACTATTATAAAATAAATTATGCCAGTCTTACGTTAACAGCATTCGGGCCTTTTCTACCTTCTTCCACGTCGAATACTACGCGGTCATTTTCGCCGATGCTTTCTTTGATACCAGATACGTGAACAAAAATTTCTTGTCCTGAACCTTCGATTTTAATGAATCCAAAACCTTTAGCTTCATTAAAAAATTTTACTACACCTGTTTGCATTATATTTAATATTTAATTGTGAACGTGTTCTCGCCATTATTATTACATCAGGCGGCTACCTGGGCAACTAGAAGAAAAATTGTAAGAAAAAGCTGAGTGTGAGAGGTGATCTACCAACAGAATTGAAATACATTATCTTTAAGAAGCGGTACGAAGATAGGTGATTTATTGAATACAACCCTAATTTATTTTAAAGTTTTTCTACGCTGCTGTGGCCTGCCGGCTCATAATTCCATTATTAAAATATATTTTCGCGTCATATATGAAACATCCTGACGCATGGCGGATAAAAGCCATATTAACCGGATCGGCCGGGAATCTTGTTGAATGGTACGATTGGTACATTTACGCCACGTTTTCACTCTATTTTGCGCCTGTCTTTTTCCCGAAAGGCAGTTATACCGCCCAGTTACTGAATACGGCAGCCATATTTGCGGTGGGTTTCCTCATGCGCCCCATTGGCGGCTGGATGTTTGGCCGCATTGCCGATAAGCAGGGGCGCAAAGCCTCCATGACGCTGTCGGTGCTGCTAATGTCGCTGGGATCGCTGCTCATTGCCTTCACCCCTTCCTATAACAGTATTGGCCTGGCGGCGCCCGCTTTGCTGCTCATTGCCCGTTTATTGCAAGGGCTCAGCGTAGGCGGCGAGTACGGCACTTCCGCTACCTATCTCAGTGAAGTGGCTACCAAAGACCTGCGGGGCTTTTACTCCAGTTTCCAGTATGTAACGCTGATTGGCGGGCAGCTGGTGGCGCTGGGCGTGCAAATGCTGTTGCAAAAAGTATTTCTCAGCCCGGAGCAGCTACATGAATGGGGATGGCGGATCCCGTTTGTGATCGGGGCTGCGCTGGCTTTCTTTGCACTGTACCTGCGCCGGCATATGCAGGAATCCACTTCTTTCGAAAAAATAAAAACAACAAAAGACAAAGGCTCCCTGACACTGCTGTTCCAAAAGCATCCCAGGGCGGCGCTTACTGTAGTGGGATTAACGATGGGCGGTACGCTGGCATTTTATACCTACACCACGTACATGCAGAAGTTCCTGGTAAATACCGTACATCTCACCATAGAACGTGCTACTACCCTCACCTTCTTCCTTATGCTCATTTTTGCTATCCTGCAACCGCTTTTCGGCTGGGTATCAGACATCTATGGGCGTAAGCCCCTGTTGCTAGGATTTGGTGTAGCGGGTACCCTGCTCACTGTTCCTATACTTACCGGTATCAGCCAGGCCGCCTCTGAATGGACCGCTTTCTGGCTTATCCTGCTGGCGTTGGTAATTGTGAGCGGCTATACTTCTATCAATGCCGTGGTAAAAGCAGAGTTGTTTCCTGCAGAAGTGCGCGCGCTGGGCGTTGGATTCCCTTATGCCGTTACCGTGGCCCTTTTTGGCGGAACAGCAGAATCTATTGCACTATACTTTAAAAAGATCGGTTACGAACCATTGTATTACTGGTACGTAACCGTTTGTATCTTTATTTCCCTGCTGGTATATGCTACCTCGCGGGATACTAAAAAGACGTCTTTGCTTGATAAGGATGCGTAATTTCCCGGATGGTACCATCCGCATTACCAATGATCAGCCGGGTAGCATAGTGCAAAAACAATCCATTTTCCACCACACCGGGCGTGTTGTTCAGCTGTGTATGCAGGGCTGCGGCGTTATGGATCTTTTCGTAATGGCAATCCAGGATATAGTTGCCGTTGTCTGTTACAAAGCGATTGTTGTCCTTTAAGCGCAAAACCGGATGGGCGCCCTGTGCCGCCAGCAGTTTGAAGGTAAGCTCCCATCCGAAGGTGGTTACTTCCACCGGCAAAGGAAATTTGCCCAGGTGTTTTACCAGCTTCTTATCGTCAATTACCACCAGCATTTCTTTGGAGGCTGCAGCAATGATCTTTTCGCGCAGTAGGGCACCACCTCCGCCTTTGATCAGCTGCAGCTGCGAGTCGGCTTCATCTGCCCCATCTATATCAATATCTATCTGTTCTATTTTATCAAAATCCACCAGGGGGATCTGTTGTTCTATGGCCAGTTGTTCCGACTGTGCGGAAGTAGCTACCGCCTTTATTTCAAGGCCTGCCCTAACTAATTCGCCTATACGTAAAATAGTATAGTACGCTGTACTGCCGGTACCCAAACCAACGGTCATACCCGGCTTAATATATTCAGCGGCTTTTTCGCCGGCTGCTTTTTTACCGATATCTGTTTGCATGGAACAAATATAGCTATTCAGGGTTAGCTAACGATATCTTGCGGGAGAAAATGCATCGATATCAATACTTGTTTTACGGTTATCCGCCAGTTCCGCCAACAGCTTGCCCGTAGCGGGTCCCAGGCTGAGGCCCATCATAGCATGACCGGCGCCCATCAGCAAATTGGTATAGGAAGGCGCGTAACCAATGTAGGGTAAGCCATCTGGTGAGCAGGGGCGACAACCGCTCCATACCTCTTTTTTATTGGGCATTTGTACCGGGAGATTGGGGAAATAACGGTTCACCGAATCTACGATCCCTGCCACGCGGTTCATATTTACCAGGTCGTTTACCGGCGCTACTTCCATGGTGCCTCCATAGCGCAGGCGGTTACCCATAGGCGTTAGCGCCACCCTCGCCTCGCAGAGGATAGCCGGGATGTTAAGATTTACAGCCGGGGCATCCAACGTAACAGAATAGCCCTTGCCCGGCATCATGGGGAGCTGCATACCTGCCAAACGTGCCACAGCCGGGCTCCAGGAGCCGGCGGCCAACACAAATACATCGGCCGTATGCGTTTCCTGCCCGGTGACCACTGCTGTTATTTTATTGCCGTTGGTCCTGATTTTTGTTACCTCCCGTTCCGGCAGGAACTGTACCTGTTTTTGCTGCAGGTATTGTTTCAGTTGCTGCATAAGATCGTTTGGATAAAGGTGCCCGTCGCAGCGGTAATGTACACCACCCAGCACATCCAGCTGTAGCTGTGGTTCCAGCGCCTGTAATGCGGCTTTATCCAGCACTGCTGCATCAAGCCCCATGGAATTGGCCTGTGCAGCGAGGTGGGCCTCTTCTTCCGCCACCGCTTCGGTTTTATAATACATGATGATGCCTTTGCGTTCCAGCCCGAAGTTGAAGCCAGGCTGCTGCGCCAGCGATGTATACAATGAGCGGCTGAAGATATTTATATCCAGCAGCGGTTTGGCTGAAGCTTCCACATGCTTTGCCGTGGCGCTTTTCATGAACTTCAGTCCCCAGCCGATGAGTTGTTTGTTCAGCGAAGGCTTTACATAGAAAGGGCTTTTACTGCTGAACATCCACCGGATGCCCTGGGATATGATACCCGGCGCTGCCAGTGGTACAAAGTGACTGGGCACAATCATGCCCATGTTGCCATAGGAGCAGTTGTTATTAAAATCTCCCTTATCGAGCACGGTTACTTCCCACCCGCTTTCGTTCAGATAATAAGCGGTACAAAGGCCGATAATTCCACCACCGATGACGATTGCTTTCATGTTTGAATAAATTAGATCACCTGGAATCCGTGTACGTATGGGTCTTCGTCGTCCAGTATAATAGTGTTGTAGCCGGTTACCATTGCCCAGCCTTCAATGCCCGGTACAATAGCGGGTTTACCGCCAATGGTGGTTTCTTCTTCGATGGTACCAATGAACTGTGAACCGATGATGCTTTCATGAATAAATCGATCGCCTTTCTTCAGCTTTCCTTTGGCATGCCATTGCGCCATCCTTGCGGAAGTGCCGGTACCGCAGGGTGAGCGGTCGATGGCTTTATCGCCGTAGAACACGGCATTACGCGCAGTGGCATCCGGGCTGATAGTGGCGCCCGTCCACAGGATATGGCTCAATCCTTTGATATGCTCATTTTCCGGGTGTACGAAAGAATAGTTTTCGTTTAGTCTTTTCCGTAGTTCGCGGCTCCACGACACCAGCTGATCCGCCGTGTGGTGTTCCAGTCCTTTGAAATGCTCCTGCGGATCTACAATTGCGTAGAAGTTACCGCCGTATGCCACATCTACCTTCAGTAACCCAAGATCAGGGCATTCTACTTCCAGGTTTTCTGCGGCGAGAAAAGATTTCACATTGGTGAGCTTTACCGATTTCACTTTTTTGCCTTCTCTTACGTAACTCACCAGTACCAGTCCTGCCGGGGTTTCCAGCCGCAACTGTCCCGGCACTTTGGGATTGATCAGGCCCTGCTCAATGGCGATAGTAACGGTACCAATGGTACCATGACCGCACATAGGCAGACAGCCGCTGGTTTCAATATATAATACGCCGGTATCGTTCGCTTCATCGGAGGGCGGGTACAGGATACTGCCGCTCATCATATCGTGGCCGCGGGGTTCAAACATGAGTCCTTTACGGATCCAGTCGAACTCCCGGAGAAAATGCAGGCGTTTCTCCATCATGTTGTTTCCCTTCAGCGGCGGGCCGCCTCCGGCCACCAGTCGAACCGGGTTGCCGCAGGTATGTGCGTCTATGCAAAAAAAAGTATTGGTGGACATAAGCATTCAATATTTTAACGACTAACGGTGTCTTTCGTCAACTGACCGTTTATTTTTCTCCAGATGCCCAAAGGATTTTCATCTTTCAACGCATCGGGGAGCATCTGCTGTGGCCAGTCCTGGAAGCATAGCGGCCTTGCGAAACGTACAATTGCAGATGCACCTACAGATGTACTTCGTATATCCGTGGTTGCGGGAAACGGGCCGCCGTGATGCATGGCATAACCAGGTTCCACGCCGGTAGGCACATTGTTGAGGATTACCCTGCCGGCTTTCTGGCAAAGGATTTCCACTGCTTCTGCGTATGTTTGCAGGTCGGCATCCGTAGCCATTACTGTACCCGTTAGCTGACCATGTAAATGTAATAACAAGTTCAATAGTTCCGCGTCATCTTTACATACTACCAGTAGTGAAGAAGGTCCGAATACTTCCTGCTGCAGTTCATCGCTGGCGATAAAATCGTGCGCCGCCACGCGATAGAGTGCCGGAGCGCCTTTTACAGCGTCTTTCTCCCGGGGGCCTACAAACAGTGTTTGTACCCCTTTCCTGCGCGACAGTTGTTCCCTGTTCTCATAATAGTGATAGCAGATACCGGGATTGAGCATGGTACCTGCCTGGATAGAAGCCATTTCCTTTTGCAGTGCTTCTGCAAATTGTTCTGTAGCCTCACCGGCCAAAGC
>JBCNPS010000309.1:0-8834 GCA_039593235.1 Chitinophaga sp.
ACCAGACACTACTGGCCGTGTCTTCTGTGCGCCGGATCTCACAGCGTGCAGAAGAGGTATTGCAGAACCGCAAATCCAGCTTCTACCTGGATCATCTGTTGCTGTTCATTTTCCGGTTATTGTTTGATAACGATAATCTGCCGGCCGATCAGAAAATACCTTCCTGGCTGAATCATGCCATAAGAGGCTTTTCCACGCCGCCTATGTTTAAACAAGGCGTACGCGGTTTTGCCGTTCTGGCGGAAAGGAATATAGATCATGTGAACAGAACAGTACAACGCATCCTGCATAAAACCTTAACAGACCTGGTAACCGAGCTACGCATGAATTTTGCTTCCAAACAACTTTCTATCACCAACACACCCATTAAAACCATCTGCAATGATTGCGGATTCACCAACCTTGGTCATTTCTATAAAACCTTTAAAGAGGTATATCACCAAACACCATCAGCATACAGAAGAAGTAACCAAACGATCGTATAGGTCGTTATAGCGTAAAAAACAAAGGTCACGGAATAAAAGATAGGCCAAATTTCCATACGTGTACTTGCTACATTTACATCAAAAAAACAGGTATGGGAACGGAAGTAAAAACAAGGCTCTCCCAGGAAGAAATTTCCTTTTATAAAAACAATGGATACCTGCTTACCAACAGGCCCTTATTCACAGGAGAAAAATTCAGTAAGTTGTTCACCATTTTTGAAGAGCACCTGAATAACCGGGGCAACCTGAAACCGGATGAACTGGATGTACCTCATATGAAGGATGCACGTTTGTTTGAATTTTTGATGGCTCCCGGGATATTAGACATTGTAGAAGAATTGATAGGTCCGGATATAGGACTGTGGAGCAGCCACTTCATTTGTAAAGAGCCAAGAACAGGAAAAAAAACACCCTGGCATGAAGACAGTGCCTACTGGAAAGGTCGCTTCAACCGTTTTGACAGTATTGTTACGCTTTGGCTGGCCATCGATGAATCGGTAAAAGAGAATGGCTGTATGGGCGTAATCCCCGGTTCGCACCATAATGGCTTTTCTGAATATGAAAAGATGGATACGGATCACAGCATTTTTAATATTGAGATAAAAAAGTCGGCTGTTGATGAAAGCAAAGTAGTATGGTTTGAGCTGGAACAAAATCACTATTCCCTGCACGATTCCCGTATTATTCATGGAGCCAATGCCAATACAAGCGAAAAAAGAAGGACCGGGTATACCATGCGGTATTTTAATACCGGCCTTGTTATGAACCAGCAACATCCCGATAATATAAATCATAAAGTATACCACTGCCGGGGAGAAAACAAGGGCAATAACCCGTTGATTTTTCTGTAACCTGATTAACATATCATCTATCAAAAGATAACCGGAAAAGGATTGCTTACGCGATCCTTTTTTTATATTTACACAAAACGCAGGATAACCGTCAATCATTATGGAACAACCTTCTACGATCATAGCGCAGCTTAACGAAGCCCTGAGAAATAAGCTGGAAACCTCCAAATGTATTACCGGCCGCCTGGAGTGCCGCCTGACACCCTCTTTTCTCCTCGTTTTACGCGGACAAAGCCCCGATGGCAAAACCTTTCTTTTCTGGGAGCTGGAACGCCATATCAATAAATTGCTGGGCCAATACCAGGCAACAGCAGCTGCACATGCCGCATCACTCATCATAGATATAGACCTGGAGCGCAACAGCTTTGTCTATAATACTATCTCCCAACAGCAGGCCGCCGAACAAAAGGAGAAAGAGGCCCGCGACCAGCAGACAGCAGAAGCCCGCCGCCTGCAGGAACTTAAGCAAAGCTTACTGGCCCGCAATGATCCCTATGGCCGGGAGCTGGCGGAACAGGTAGCAGAAGCATTGTCGCACGGCGCCCTATGCTATAGTCATCGTGATTATTGTGGAATGGGACTGGAAAAAAAAGCCGATGGGAGTTACATATATGCCGCAATATGGGACGGCTGGCTGGAACCCGTACATACCTTCAATACGCAGCAGGCATTTGTTCAATGGCTGGCCTTACAGTCGGATGCCAGCTTGTCGCGTGTAAACGAACCGGATACCTGGGTATGGAATAACCAGGTGGTGAACCGGCAAAGACTGGAAGAATTTGTTGGTTGGAGCCTTTCCAAGCGGATGGATCCCTGAATGAACCCTGCCTGTAAACAGCCATATTCTCCTGCTGATATTTCTTGTTTCAACCCCGCCAAAGGAACAGATCAGGGGTTTTATCAACCCATATTTTAACGATTGAATTTTTTTTTAGTAATATCGTAGCCTGTTTCATCTAAAATAATGCCTTTTCAGGCAGGAAGTAAGGACATTTATGGTGCAAAGTGTGAAAGTGATTTTTTCCGTTTTATTGATGTTGAGTAGCTTCCTGGGAGAAGCCCATCCCCTCCAGGATACAGCTAAAAAAGAACAAAAGGTTGTCTATCTTTTCAGTGGCATCGGGGCAGACTCAACTATATTCATGAACCTGAAACTTCCGGGTTATCACAAAGTTTACATCAACTGGATCCCGGCGTTGCCGGATGAATCTTTAACGGAGTATGCCTGCCGGATAAAGGACCAGATCACCGTTGAAAACCCCTATATAATCGGGCTTTCTTTTGGGGGCATTGTAGCCGTGGAAGTATCGAAGCAGGTACAGGTAAAAAAGATGGTACTGATCTCTTCGGTGAGAACAAGGGATGAATTGAATAAAAAGCAGTTTTTTTTCATGAAATTAGGCTTATACCGGATCATTCCCGCTGCCATGATAAACCGGGCTAATTTTCTCACCTATAGCTATTTTGGCGCCCACTCCCTGAATGATAAGAGGGCACTGACAAAATTATTGCGGGATACCGATGTTTCTTTTTTCCGCTGGGCACTGAAAAGCATTTGTTACTGGAAAAATAAAGAAGTACCTGAAAGAACAATACAGATACATGGTACGGCCGACCGGGTAATAACCAGCAGGTTGGTGCATCCTGATTACCGTATTAAAGGCGGGGGACATCTGATGGTTTTTAATAAAGCAGATACCATCAGTAAAATCATCATAAATTACTTTAACCAGTAACCTTACTTTAGTTTAATTTTTAGAATTTCATTATCACCTTTAATTAATTGCAGCAGTCCCCGGTGCTAATGCGTGTTGTGCAGCTAAAGAATCAAATGGGGCTTTAGCATAAAGCCTGATGGTGTCGTCCCGCTCCGGTTGTACATACTGCGCTTTGCTTAAGAAAGGACAGGTAATCAATGCTGCAAGGTAAATTCCACTGCATAACTTTCGCTTCATATTAATCGAATTTGGGTTAAGATCCATTTGCTTAAGGGTTCAGTAAATCATCATTATATGGAAAATAAAACTGGCCATCAGTTACATTGATCACATCAAAGGGCGAAGTTTCAAAGCGCATTTTCCCGCTGAATGTTCCTTTAATCCCCGTTTCCCTGCTTACCTCCGTAATAGTTATTGTAAGGTCGTTGAGATATTCTTCATCATATTGAAGGGTGTATGTTTCGCCTTGCTGATTCCTTTTCTGGATGTGCCGTTCGCAATCAACCCGGTATGTACTTGTGGTGGATGCTATTTCTGTGTATTTAGCCGGCGATATATCTTTCATATCATACCTGAAAATTTCAAGCTGAAGATCAATGGAGCGCTCCTCTATGGGTTTCGACAAGTCGTATTTACCATCATAACCAGCGATAATAATACTGATCAGTTTTCCATCTTTTTCTCCGTATTGAAACTGGGCGGAATGCAGGAAATCTTTCTGTTCACCATTCAGCTTTGCGCTGAAATAATATTGCCCTTGCGGCGAAGGTGGTGTTTTGTCTTCCTTCCTGCACCCTGTAAAAAAGAAAGCGATGAATACAATGGCGCCTGCAAAAGCCCTGATCTCAATAGATAGCCTGTTCTTTTTCATTTTATTTGTTTTGCTTATTTTATTGGGAATATTAAAAACATCCTTCTCAGCTGATAGCGTTTTACAAAATTAGCCGTAAGTGGTATTACCGGCAATCCCCTGGATTAGTGAGATTTCATATCACTGAAAACAGTGATTATTTGATAACCGGCGGAAATTTCTGTGAGAACCTGCTACTTTAAGCTTTTTTGTGCTATTTTATACGCATGTTTCTTAACCAGGTACTTAAAAATTAAGTATACAGCGGATGTCATTTGTTTTAACCAACAGGTCTGTTTATTTAGTTGCACTGATCATATGTTTCCGGGTTAACGTCCTGGCACAGTACATTCCATTGGACGCAACGGGATTTAAAGACAGTCTTGAAACTGTTTTGTCAGGTAATGCGCCTGATAATATTAAAGCACAGGCAAACTTTACACTATCCTATTACTGGGCCAATACAGATACGGCGAAATCATGGCAATACCTGGACAAGGCACTGCAGTCAGGTAAAAATAACGCCTTCCTCCGGGCAGTTGGTTATTACTACCTGGGAAGCTATTACCAGCATCATAATAAAATACTTGCCAAATCAATGTACCTGAAAGCCGATAGTTTGCTCAGCCGCTTTCCTGAAACAGCAGCTTACAAATTCAGGTGCTGGAGCTGGCATGCTTACAGCAAACTGGTGAATGAGGAAGACAACGACAAGGAAAGGATGAACGTTGTATTGAATAAAGCGCTCCCGATGGCGCGCCTGAGCGGCGATAGCGGATTGGTGGGACTTTGCTACGGTACAATGGCCATAGTATTCAATAATAGTGTACGGCTTCAAAAGGCGGAAGAATATTTTTTAATGTCCATCAATCATTTAAAAAATTCAGGGTATGATGCCATTCTTGTAGATATATATGCGAGAGCTGCCAGGAATTATATGGCCTATGTGAACAGGGTAACCGAAGATGAACTTGAGATGAAAGCGGTAAGAAAAAAACTCCCTCTTGCAAAAGCTATGTTAGACAGCGCAAGAAACCTCATAGGCAATCATGTGGATGCTGTAGCCGCCATTGAATATTATAAATTTAAAGGAAAATATTTCAGGATGCTAAAGCAGTACAAGGCGGCGCACAGCAACCTGGATAGTGGTATGACCATCGCAAAAGCCAATAATTTACCGTATGAAGTGGAAATGTTCTCTCTCCACAAATACCAGGTTTACTCTGAACAGGGCCAATTTGAAAAAGCAAAAGCCCTGATACTTCAGCTTGTTCAAAATCCGCCAACTGTAGCATACAAGGGTAACCAACAGGTATACTACTATGAACTGTCCCTTACCCTGGCCAGGTTAGGCGATTTTAAAAATGCCTATGAATGGCTCATAAAAACAAATAAGCTGGGAGATAGTATAACGGACACCCATGAACGGGCGGCAATAGACGCCATGGAGATAAAATACCAGACCGCGGAGAGAGAGAAAAGAATTATCAGCCTAGAATCCGAGAAAAAACAGGCGGTCCTTTCCGGCAAAAACAACCGGCTGGCTAACTGGCTATTAGCTGTGGGATGCTTTTTGCTACTGAACATTGCCGGCTATTCCATGGTGCTTTACCGTAAAAATAAAAGAATTTCAGCACAGCAATTAACAGCTATTCAGCAACAGCAGGAATTAAAGCTCAGCCAGGCCATGCTCACCGGGCAGGAAGAAGAACGGAACAGGGTTGCCCGCGATCTCCACGACGGCCTGGGCAGTATGCTCGCGGGGGTGAAGATCAGTCTCTCAGGTATTGCTTCCGGCAGGGAAAAAGATCATGATCAACAGCTCCGGGATACCATACACCAATTGGATAATTCGGTAAGTGAGTTACGCCGTATTGCACATAATATAATGCCTCCCACCCTTTTGCGTTACGGATTGGAAGCCTCATTAAGGGAACTGTGCGAATCCCTGGTATCCGGGCAACTGGCAATTGATCTGCAATGCCTCGGTATACAGCAAAACCTGCCGGTAAAAGAGCAACTTTTTATATACCGTATCGTACAGGAGTTACTATCCAATGCAGTGAAACATGCAGATGCAAGTAATATTATGCTACAATGCAGCCAGGACAAAAACATTTTCCTCATCACCATAGAAGATGACGGAAAAGGTTTCGACGCCGCACAAACAGGTTCAAATACCGGTATAGGAATTGTCAATATCAGGAACCGGGTGGCGTATTTAAACGGTACAATAGAATTTTTGAAAAGAGAAGCACCTCATTCCGGTTCCATTATAAATATTGAATTGCATGTTACAGCATAAAACAACAATAGCTTTGGTGGATGATCACCCTATCATAATGGAAGGGCTGGGAAAGCTATTATCTGAGCAGGAAAATATCGAGATCGTCGGAAGGTTTACAACAGGGAAAGCACTCCTTTCGTTTTTAGAAAAATCGCCCGTCCATATTATTTTGCTGGATATCACCCTGCCAGATATAAGTGGTATAGACCTTTGCAAAAACATAAAGACCAATTTCCCCAAAACTATCGTACTGGCGCTCAGTAATCATCATAACCGAAGCATCATCATGGAAACTTTAAAAAATGGCGCCAGCGGATATTTGCTCAAAAATGCATCGCTGGATGAACTTGTGCACTGTATAGAAGCTGTCAGGAAAGGAGAAATAGCATTTAGCCAGGATGTGAGGGATATTATCTCTTCCCCGCAGTTAGCAAATTTCAATCAACTGGCAAGACTTACAAGCAGGGAAAAGGAAGTGCTGGAATTGATTGCCCTGGGAAAAACAACCACTGAAATGGCAGCGCAACTATGTATAAGCCGGTTCACTATAGAATCCCACCGCAAAAATCTTCTTCAGAAATTCAACGCAAAAAATGTGGCAGAATTGATAAGAGCTGCTACGCAGCAAGGATCTCTTTAAAAAAAGAAAACGCATAATCATCTGATTATTAACATTTTAATACAAATAAAAAATATTTTTACCAATCCTGTCCAATTTCCCCGGAGAAGGTTGTTATGTGGTTGTTATTTGATTTACAAAAATTAAAACCTTAACAAAATGAAAGACTTCCTTTTTATTTACCGCACAGACTACACCAACATGCCTGAGAGTTCTCCTGAAGAAATGCAGGAAATGACCAAACGCTGGATGACCTGGATAGGCGGCATTGCCGCACAGCAAAAGCTGGTGGACCGGGGCAACCGGCTGGAACACACAGGTGCAGTGGTACGAAACACTGATCTCGTTACAGACGGTCCCTATACGGAGATCAAGGAAAGCATCGGAGGTTACACAGTGATAAAAGCAGCATCTCTTGCTGAAGCCTCCGAAATAGCCAAAGGATGCCCGATTTTTATGCAGGGCGGCACAGTAGAAGTGCGGGAAATCAGCCCATTGGCATGATGATAATAAAAGCCTTTGTAATAGTATCTTTATGCTTTTACAAAGGCTTTATTTATTGTCTATATGGAAGAAAATGAACTGATTCCACATTTATTCAGGACGGAATACCGGAAAATTATCGCTGTACTATGCAAACACTTTGGCTTTACTCATATGGCCATCGCGGAAGATATAGCCAGTGATACTTTTCTCACCGCCACCGAAACCTGGGGATTGAAAGGACTACCGGAGAACCCCGTAGCATGGCTGTACACGGTAGCCAAAAATAAAGCGAAGAACCAGCTAAAGCATGAGGCGGTTCAACAGAAAAATGCCAGGCTACTGAATAACCCGGAAAAGGATATCACGGATATTGAATTGGACCTCTCCGATGAGAACATACGCGACAGCCAGTTGCAGATGATGTTTGCAGTATGCCATCCGGCAATTGTAGCGGAATCCCAAATAGGCCTGGCATTACGCATACTCTGCGGATTTGGTATAGAAGAAATTGCGGATGCATTTTTAACAAACAAGGAAACCATCAATAAACGCCTGTTCAGGGCCAAGGAAAAACTACGGGAAGAAAACATCGTTATTGCCTTTCCGGGAAAAACAGAGATCAGCAAACGCCTGGAAATAGTGCTGCGCACATTGTACTTATTATTTAATGAAGGATATTACTCCGCCAGTCAGAATACCGTGTTGCGCCAGGACCTTTGCCAGGAAGCAATGCGGCTCAATCTCCTGCTGATGGAAAATCCAGGCACCAACCTGCCACCGGTAAATGCACTGTTTTCACTAATGTGTTTCCAGGCTTCCCGTTTTGAAGCCAGAACAGATGCCAGCGGCGAAATAGTGTTGTACGATGACCAGGATACCAGCCTGTGGAACCACCAACTGATCATGCAGGGCCAACACTACCTGAATATAGCATCGCAGGGCAACACCTTTTCAAGATATCACCTGGAAGCAGGGATTGCTTACTGGCATACGGTGAAAGAAGATACATCTGAAAAATGGCACCAGATCCTGGACCTCTATAACCACCTGCTACAACTTGAATATTCTCCTATGGCTGCGCTGAACCGTACCTTCGCCCTTTCCAAAGCCTATGGAAAAACGGAGGCTATTGCAGCGGCGGAACAACTGAACCTGGGCGGCCATCATCTCTATCATTCATTGCTCGGGGAATTATATACCGGCGTGAATAATAAAACAGCCCTTGAACACTTTGAAAAGGCATTACACATGGCTAAATCAGCTAATGATCAAAAGGTCATTTCCCGGAAAATACAGGCATTGGACTAAAGCAAGGTCTTGCCCTCCTTCATGGTTGTATATCATAATATGCGCATACCTGCTGGTAATCGCTATAATTCACACCGGATGCACTCCTGGCTATAACGCCACCGGGAATGATAACATAACGGAACCGGATATACTGGTTCAGGTCAATGCTACTGATTATATTAAAACCACCTACATAAAACTGGGGATACATCTTTACATCGCCGCTATTGGAGGCATAAGGTATAAGT
>JBCNPS010000031.1:0-24045 GCA_039593235.1 Chitinophaga sp.
CAAAGGAAAAAGCCCGACTGATCCTAGCTGCAAGGAACCAGCCCGCCCTGGAAACAGTACGCCATCAATGCCTGCAACATACGCCCCATTGTGAAATACTCCTGATGGACGTAACCAGTGAAACCCAGGTAAATCAAGGCGCTCAACATGCCCTGCAGTTTTTCGGAAAAATAGATGTACTTGTTAACAATGCAGGCGTTACGCAACGCTCCAAACTGATAGACACCTCCGTTGCCGCCATCCGCCAGCTGATGGAAGTGAACTTCTTCGGCGCCGTAATGCTCACAAAAGCCCTGCTGCCCCATTTCAGGCAAACAGGCAATGGGCAGATCATCGTGATCAGCAGTATGGCCGGACTCATGGGCTATCCCTGGCGCTCCGGTTACAACGCCGCCAAACATGCATTACAAGGCTATTTCGAAACGCTGCAAACGGAACAACCCATCCCCGGTTTATATACCACCATCGTTTGCCCCGGACGCATCCACACGCCCATCACTTACTCCGCCGTTACTGCCAACGGTGAACCTTATGGCAAAATGGATCCCGGCCAGGCAAACGGCATTCCCGTAGCCCACTGCGCCCGGAAGATCCTAAAGGCCATGCATACACGAAAAAAGATAGTGCTGATTGCCCGGGAAGAAAAGATCCTGCTATGGTTTAAACGATATTTTCCACCATTGTTTTACCTGATTGCGCGCAAAGGGAATTAATTTGCAGCAAATTCAACAAACGTATGGACCTGTTACTGCAACAAATAGCTGCGGCTACCACCTATCTGCAATCCTTTCCTTTTGAACAGCCGCGCATAGGCGTAGTATTGGGAACCGGCCTCGGGGAACTGGTTAATCATATTAAAATAGCGCATTCCATTCCCTACCAGCAAATCCCTCATTTCCCGGAATCTACTGTGGAATCACATAAAGGTCACCTGATCCTTGGGCATATCAATAACACCCCGGTAATAGCCATGCAGGGCCGCTTTCATTACTATGAAGGCTATACCATGCAGCAGATCACTTTCCCCGTACGGGTCATGAAAGCCATGGGCATTCAACAGCTGCTGCTCAGCAACGCTGCCGGTGGTATGAACCCTGATTTTAAAAAGGGCGACCTGGTATTACTGGATGATCATATAAATATGCAGCCGGAAAATCCGCTGCGTGGCCTCAATGCGCCCGCATATGGCCCCCGCTTCCCGGATATGAGCCAGCCATACCATCCTGAACTGGGCAGCAAGCTGCAAGCCGCCGCCACTTCACTTGGCGCCACGTTAAAAAAGGGTATATACGTATCCGTTATGGGACCCAACCTGGAAACAAGGGCGGAATACCGCTTCCTCCGCATGATTGGCGCCGACCTGGTGGGCATGAGCACCGTGCCGGAAGTAATTGTGGCTAACCAGTTGCAACTGCCCTGTGCAGCCGTTTCGGTGGTTACTGATGAATGTGATCCCGATAACCTGCATCCCGTATCCATAGAAGAAATTATTGCTGTAGCGGGGAAGGCGGATAAGCTGCTGAGTGAGCTTTTCGCGCGGGTAATAGCGGATTTTGTCTGACTCAGGATTACGCTGATTATGCTGATTAACTGGATTTTTTTATAATAGAATAGCGGCCTTGTGAGCCGCTATTTTTATTTGGAATTGTTTTTATTTTCCGGAATTTTCGTCTTTTTCATCATCGTCATCTTCATCGTCATCGCCCTCATCTTCATCATCGTCATAATCTTCATCGTCCTCGTCGTCATCATCATCATCATCATCTTCTTCTTCTTCTTCTTCCTCTTCATCATCGTACTCTATACCAGGCCCGCTTATTTCCAGCAACTTTTCTCCTAAAATGGCATCTTCCATTGTGCTGTCCGGCTCTTCGTCGCTATCGTTATCTTCATCCTTTTCATCATCTTCTTTATCTTCTTCACCTGTTTCCTCTTCCTCTTCTTCTACCTCTGTTTCTTCTTCTCCGGAGATAATATCTTCAACAACCCCATCCGGGTCTTCGTATTCTTCTTCGTTGGCACCGGGCGCTATATCCTTTACTGCATAAGGATCTTCATCATCATCTTCTTCTTCCCCCTCGTTATCTTCTTCTTCATCTCCCTCTTTCTCCTCATCTGTTTCTACCAAACCGGTTTCACTTTCCCCACCCGATTCTTCATTCGCTTCTTCAATAATATCATCGAAGCGAACAATTTCATCATCGGGTTCTACTTCTTCATCTTCGGAAGCACCGGGTTCCTCTTCGGTATCCGTGGAAGGCGAGGCTAAATGATCCAGCTGGTGGTCAGGGTCCAGGAGTTCCCCGTCTTCCGATACCATCAGGGAATGGGCCGTTTCGGCGGTATGGGTACCGTGTTCGCCCCGTTCAAGGGTAGCAGTATCATCATTGATGAGGGTAGGCTGTACCATTTCTTCATCAAATAATTCTTTCAGTTTAGGCAGGTCGGCCACGGAGCTGATCCCGAAATAGTCCATAAAGGAGCGGGAAACGGCATACAGCAATGGTTTACCGGGTTGGTCTTCACTACGGCCGGTGATCACGATCAGTTCTTTTTCCAGGAGCTTCTGGATAGAATAATCGGTGCTTACACCACGTATATATTCAATTTCACCTTTGGAAATCGGCTGCCGGTAGGCAATGATGGCCAGGGTTTCCAGGGCGGCAGTAGAGAGGCGCTTCAGGAACTTATCGCCGTTGAGCTGGGCCACTGTCTGGTAATAATCTTTTTTGGTGAGGAACTGGTAGCCTCCCCCGCTGCTGCGGACTTCGAAAGCATAAAATTCAGAGCTGTATTTTTCCCTGATGGCCTCCATGGCAGCTTCTACCTGGTCCAGGTTGGTGCGGTCTTCCAGGAAAGCCAAAGCATTGTTGAGCAGATCCACTATTTCCAGCAAAGGTAACGGCCTGTCGGCCGCGAAAATTAATGCTTCCACGTGCGGGATGATCTGTGATATTTCCATACGTTAACAGGAGATGTGGATTTACAAAAAAGGTCAAAGACCGAAAATACAGTCTTTGACCCTAATCTGAAAATATTAATTCAGTTGTTGACTTAGTGTTAATAATGCCTTCAACAGCTTAGTTCGCCAATGCAGCAGCACCGCTCACAATTTCTGTCAGCTCGGTGGTAATAGCGGCCTGACGTGCACGGTTGTAAGAGATCTTCAGGGAACGGAGCAATTCGCTGGCGTTTTCTGTAGCCTTATCCATCGCAGTCATACGGGCGCCGTGCTCAGAAGCATGGGAATCCAGGATGGCTTTGAAGAATTGGGTGTTCAGGATCTTAGGCATCAGTTCTGCAATCAGGGTATCCTTTTCAGGTTCAAAGATGTAATCTGCTTTCAGTCCACCTTTATCTGTATTTTCCACCTTTGCGATCGGCAGGAACTGTTCTGTTACGAATACCTGTGTAGCAGCGTTTTTAAATTCGCTGTAAACAATTTCAACAGCATCGTAAGTACCGTCTATAAAGCCCTGCAGAGCCACGGCAGCCGCTTCTTTCACATGATCAAAAGTAAGATTGCCAAAAAGCTGCCAGAACCTGTCATTCACTTTATAACCATTCTGTACAAAATGATCGTATCCTTTTTTACCAATTGGTAAGATCTCTACCTGGCCTTGTTCAAACTGTTCAGCATACTTTTCGCGGATCACGCGTTTAGCTGTTTTGATCAGGTTGGAGTTGAAGGCGCCGCACAAACCCCTGTCTGAAGTAATGACCACAATCAATACCTTTTCAACCTGACGCTGCGCTGCCAGTGGCGTGTCGATATTGCCTTCACTGTTGGAAACAATATTCTGCAGCATTTCCTGGAGCTTCACGGCGTACGGACGCATCAGCATGATGGCATCCTGGGCGCGTCTTAATTTAGCAGCACTTACCATTTTCATGGCTTTAGTGATCTGCTGACCAGATTGAATAGACTTGATTCGGTTACGAACTTCTTTAAGCTGTCCGGACATATATAAAAATCGATTACGAATTACAAATTATCAATGACCAATACAGGGATAGCCTCCTGAATTTGGCTGCAAAGGTAAGCAATGGCAGTTTAATTTGAAAATCCGCAGAAAGATAATTTAAACTTTATTTATTTATATGTTAATCAAACGATTATACATAAACAACATTTACAGAGTAATACTGGTTCCCAGCACCTGCAGAAACCCTGCAATCCACTGCGGATGAGCCGGCCATGCGGGCGCAGTTACCAGTTTTCCATCCACTACCGCCTCGTATACATTTACGGATACATAAGTGCCCCCGGAAGCGGTAACCTCCGGCGCCACTGCGGGATAAGCCGTAAGTTTTTTCCCGCGTACCACGTCGGCGGCGGTCAGGATCTGGATACCATGACAAACAGCTGCCACCGGTTTATCTTCCAGGAAAAAGTGCCTTACCAGTTCCAGCACATTCTTATTCAGGCGCAGGTATTCCGGGGCCCGGCCACCGGCTATTACCAACGCATCGTAATCAGCGCCGGCCACATCGTTAAAAGTAGCGTTCAACACAAAACCATGACCCGGTTTTTCACTGTAAGTCTGGTCGCCTTCAAAATCATGGATCGCTGTTTTGATCTTATCGCCGGCCGCCTTATCCGGACAAACCGCATGTACTTCATGACCAATCATCTGCAGCATCTGGAACGGAACCATTGTTTCATAGTCTTCTGCATAATCTCCTGTCAGTAATAATATCTTTTTCTGTGCCATAGAAATGAGGGTTTTATTGCGTTAAAAAAGGCTCACTGAAGATAAGCAAAAAATGCAGCGGAGACCATGGGTATGATCTCCGCTGCATTTTTTTATATGAAAGATGATATCAATAACCCGGATTCTGCGGAAATTCATTTACCGATCTGTCGATCTGGTCCTGCGGGATAGGACGCAGCACATGAGTGGGCCTGATATTGTTACGGGCCTGCTCATTGTGCAGCTTCACCCTTTCCAACAGCTTATGCGTACGGGTAAGGTCAAACCAACGCAGTTGTTCTCCCACCAGTTCGCGCCCTCTTTCGTCCAGGATAAAATCGATGTTCATATCTGCGGCAGTAACGGTCATGGCATCATGATTAGCCTGTGTTTCAGCCGGGGTAGCGCCAATGCGCGCAGACCTCCACCGTACTATGTTTACGAGATCGGCCGCTTCCTGTTTTTTGCCGTCCATCATGAGCGCTTCTGCTTCTATCAGGTAGGCTTCCGCCAGGCGCATGGCAATAAAGGGCCTTACGCCGGATGCCTGGTTATCCGGGCGAAGGGCGTCGGCAAATTTATTCAGGGAAGGATACAGTTTTTCTGTGTACAGTCTTGGCGGTACCAGCATGTAAGGCTTGCTGGCAATCACGGCATCAGACACATCATAACCCGGCAGGTATACAGCAGTATCGCCATTTTTCAGGTTATCAACAGGCGCATTGGTTCTCCAGAGAACATTGTAAAATTTCTCATAACGCACATCATGCACCCTGTCTTTATACAGTGTATCAAGCAGGAACGATGTGGGCCTGAAACGCTTCCAGGGCGTACCATTTGGCAAATCGCGCTTCATTCCTTTCAGCACATCATACTGCATCAGGAAAAAGCGGCAGGCATTGTTATCAGGGTAACCATACAGCGGGTCGGTAGTATACTGTGCAGCCCAGATGGTTTCCTCGTTGTTTTCTTTGCCCTGTGCCCATACCTGTCCAACATCAGTAAGTAATTTGAAACCGTAGTTCTTAATCACCATATCAGCATACTTCGCGGCATTGGCATAATCGCCGGGCTTTGCCTGGGGAGAGGAAGCACGGGTAAGGTACACTCTCGACAGCAGGTGCTCTGCAGCTGGTTTGGTGGCACGGCCCCATTCAGACTGGGTTACAGGTAAATCTGTGGCAGCTGCCTCCAGGTCGCTGATCACTGCATCGTAGATGGCAGCCACCGAATCGCGGTGCGCTTCCCTTAGAATTTCCGTGTTTTCTTTCATGCGCAGTGGGATAGCGCCAAACATTTCCATCAGCACAAAATGATAATGTGCCCGGCAGAACTTCGCTTCCGCTACGCCTTTTTTCTTCACTGCCTCGTCGAGGTCGGTGATCTTACCGGCCCGGTCTACCACCACGTTACAGGTGTTGATGGTTTGGTAAAAGCTGTTCCAAACCTCCCTTACATGCGCATAACGGGAATCCAGCTGGGAAGTATACTGGCTGGTGTATTTGAAGTCTCCGTCGGAGCCATTGGTAATGATATCGGTACCTGTTTCGGTGAGTGTCATACCACGTTCTGTGCTGTAGAAGTTGCGCATAGACACATAGGAACCGTTTACGGCTGTCTGAAAACCTGCCGGGGTATTGTAGAAATCATCTGTTACGTTGGTAACTATCTTTTCATCCAGCATTTTATTGCAGGAGGTGGTAGCAACGGCCAGCAGCAGGATGACAGGAATTATATTTCTCATAACGTTTTCTTTTAAAGATTGGTTGATTTAAAATTTGGCATTTATTCCGAACTGCAGCATCCAGGTGGCGGGTGCATCAATGCCGATCACATTTACGTCTTCCGGATCAACTCCTTTCCAGGTTTGGCGGTAAGGCGCCAGGATCATTGGGTTCTTTACCCCTACGTTCACCCGGAAATCCTGCATACGCATGCTTTTCACGAGTGCGTCCGGAAAAGCATAGCTCAGTGTAACGTTCCTGATCTTGAAGAATGAACCGTCGAAATAGCTGAGCGACTGGTAGTTGCTGGGTCTTTCCTGGTTGGCATTAGGCCGTGGAAAATCGTTGGTTGGATTGGCGGGTGTATTATAGTCGATGTTCAGGTTATTATAACGGCCAAACAACGTGTTATAGTTCTGGTAGAAATCACTTTTGATCATGCTTCCTATACGGGCAAAGGCCACGATCGATAATTCAAACCCTTTGTAGGAGAAGCGCTGGGTGGTACCTGCCGACCATTTTGGTTGCGGTGAACCCAGGATCTGCCGGTCGTTTTTAGCGTCAATGAGGGTATCTTTATTAACATCTTCCAGCCTTATTTCACCTGGCTTCACGTTGTACAGTTTTGCCAGTGCAGCATCTTTATCCTGCCATACCCCGATCTTCTTAAAATCGTAGTACACATAGGTAGGCTGACCAACAAACCAGGCATTGCCAACGTCTGCAGCTCTGCCATCGCCGAGCGACAGGATCTTGGAGCGGTTAAGGAAAAAGTTGGCGTCCATTTTCCAGCTGAATCCATCAGGATTGTCGATAATGGTAGCGCCTATGCCAAATTCCAGGCCGCGGTTCTGGGAAGTACCAAGGTTCATCAGCACGTCATTGAAGCCGTTGCTGAATGGAAGCGTTTGCGGCATGAGCAGGTCGGTGGTACGTTGATTATACCATTCCACCACACCGGTGATGCGGCCATTCAGGAAACCAAAATCGAGTCCGATATCGGTAGAAGTGGTAGATTCCCAGGTGAGATTGGGATTACGCAGCTGGAGCGGCACGAAACCCAGTACCCCTTTATTTCCAAAGGAATACGGGATCCTGCTCAGGCTACCCTGGGTAGCGTATGGGTCAATACCTGTATTACCGATACGGCCAAAGCTGGCGCGTAGTTTCAGGTTATCCAGCACTTTTTGTCCTTTCAGCCATTTTTCATTGATCAGGTTCCATGCTGCTGCAACGGAAGGGAAATAGCCCCATTTCTTTCCGGGGGCAAACCTGGAAGATCCGTCCGCACGGAGGGTAAGGGTGAGGAGGTAGCGATCGTCATATCCATAGTTCAAACGGCCCATATAGGAAAGAATGGTCCAGGAACTGAGACTGCTGGTTACACCCGTTACATTGAGCGACTGGCCCAGGTTATAATACTGCTGGGTTTCTACCGGGATACCTCTCACATTGGTAGTGGAAATATCCACATTCTGGCGTTGAACGCTGTATAAACCGGTAAAGCCTATATTATGCTTCTTGATCTCCTTGTTATAGGTAAGGATGTTTTCGATAGTATACGCCATGGTGGAGGCGTTTCCTTTTGAAGCGGTAGCATCGCCGCCACCGATCAGCAGGTTGGTATTGTTTTTACCCTGGAAAAGGCCGTAGTTGTAGTTCTGGATATCCGGGCCCACATTGAGGCGGTATTTCAGTCCGTCCATGATCTCTACTTCTGCATACAGGCTGGTAAAGATGCGGAAGCGTTTCATTAATTCAACGCGGTTGCCATCTACATAATCCAGTAACGGGTTAGGCTGCTGGTTATCGCCGGTTGGGTAGGTGATCAGCTTGCCGTTGTCGTCGTAAGGAGCGGCAATGGGCAGCATTTTCAGGGCGTTGTCTATCCCATTATACGTTTCGCCGTTACGTTCACTGTAAGCGCCCAGGAGGGTGGCTCCCACACGAACGCGGTTGCCGATCATCTGGTCCACGCCAACATTGAAGTTATAGCGCTCGTAGCTTTGCAGTTTCAGCACGCCCTGGTCTTTGAAATAGCCGAGTCCCACGGTGTATTTTGTTCTGTCTGTTCCGCCGGCTACGCTGAGGCCGTGATTGGTTTGATAGCCCGGGGAGATCATCAGATCCTGCCAGTCGACGTTTGTTCCTTTCTTGATATTGGCGTATTCAACGGTGTTGAATATTTTCTTGTCCGATGCGTCGGGATTGGCATCGTCATATTTACCGATGGTGCGGTTGGCTTCCCGGCGCATTTCAATAAAGCGGTTGGCATCCATCATGTCTGTTTCACCGAGTTGCTGTACATACCCGTAGGAGCCGCTATAGGAAACCACCGGCTTTCCTTCCTTGCCTTTCTGGGTAGTAATGAGCACTACGCCATTGGCGCCCCTGGAACCATAAATGGCTGTTGCAGAGGCATCTTTCAAAATATCCATCGATTGTATTACTCCTGTGCCGATATCGCTGAGGCTACCAGCGTAAGGAATACCATCTACCACATAGAGCGGGTCGTTGCCGGCTTTGAGGGAGCGGGTACCGCGGATACGCACCGTAGGTTCATCGCCGGGTTTACTGCTGTTATTGAGTACTTCCACGCCGGGAGCGCGGCCCTGCAGCGCCTGCTGGGGGTTGGTAACCGGTACGTCCTGTATGGCTTTGGTGCCTACCGAGGAGATGGACCCGGTCACATCCTTTTTCTTCTGGGAACCGTATCCTACCACTACTATTTCCTCCAGTTTTTTGTTGTCTTCGTGCAAGGTTACGGAAACGATTGCACGACCTTTCACAGCTTCTTCATATGTAGTAAATCCAATGTAAGTAAATACGAGTGTTGCGTTGGCTGCGTCTGCAACTTTAAGGCGGAAATGCCCGTTGCCATCCGATTGTGTGCCTGAGTTTTTCCCTTTGATGGCAATTGTTACACCAACCAGTGGTTGCTTCTGAGCATCCAGTACATTACCTTCTACGGTAACCGGGTTACTTTGTGCCGGGGAGAGTTGGTAGAATAGCAAACACGCTATTATACAAGTTAGACGTGAAAAAATCTTTTTCATAACGTAATTTATAGTGGTTGTAGATAAAGAGTATGTTTTGTTCCGATTTTGGCTTTTTTGCTACGTGGTAATTGGGAAACAAAATAAGATATTTTTACATTGCTGCAATCGTTTGCAGAAATATTTTTATTTCTAATTCCGGCAAACCACCTATCGATCAGATTATCATGTCTCTAAAAAATAAAAAATAAGATTAATCTTTTGCAATCGGTTGTAAAAATCATTTTCATTGTTTATTTTGGTCACCTTATTCCGTTTTAGTTATGAAAAAGACGATCCTTTTATGTGGCTCCCTACTGTGTATGTATGGTGGCCTTTTCGCTCAGAAAGCCCAGTGGCAGCAACTTTTCAACGGTAAAGATCTGAAAGGCTGGAAACAACTGGGGGGAGAAGCAAAATATAATGTGCAGAACGGCGAGATTGTGGGCACCACTGTACAGAACACGCCAAACTCTTTCCTGGCTACGGAAAAGGAGTACGGCGACTTTATCCTGGAGCTGGAATTTAAGCTGGGTAAGGAGTTTAACTCCGGTATCCAGTTCCGCAGCCAAAGCCGGGCCGACTATCAGAACGGCCGTGTATTTGGCTACCAGATGGAGATTGATCCTTCCGACCGTAAATGGAGCGGTGGTATTTATGAAGAAGGCCGCAGGGGCTGGCAGTACCCCATGGAATTGAACCCTGCCGGGCAGAATGCCTTCAAAAAAGATGGCTGGAACAAATACCGCATCGAGTGCCGGGGCAATGAAATGCGTACCTGGGTGAATGGCGTACCTACTGCACACCTGGTAGATACCGCGTTGCCAAAGGGTTTCATCGCTTTACAGGTGCATAGCATCGGTAAAAATGCAGCAGATGAAAACAAGAACATCTACTGGAAAAATATCCGCCTGATAGAAAATCCGGCAGCTTCCCAGTATTCCCCGTACGATAAGATCTACGTGGTAAACAATGTGGATAACACTATTTCCGGCCAGGAAAAGAAAAACGGCTACCAGCTGTTATGGGACGGAAAAACCAGCAATGGCTGGAGGGGCGTGTATAAGAAAAACTTCCCCACTGCCGGCTGGACCATGCAGAATGGGGTACTTACCATTGGTCACTCCAACGGCGGTGAAGAAGGCAGCGGCGGCGATATTATTACCGACAAACAATACAGCGCCTTTGAACTGGAATTTACCTTCAAACTCACGCCAGGAGCCAATAGCGGCGTAAAATACTTTGTAAGCGAAGCCTACGAAGCAGGTGGTAAGTCGGCCATCGGGCTGGAGTACCAGGTACTGGACGATGAAAGACACCCCGACGCCAAGCTGGGACGCGACGGAGACCGCACTTTAGCAAGTCTTTACGACCTCATGACAAGAAAACAGGAAAAACGTGCCATCAACCCTATTGGAGAATGGAACAAAGGTCGTATTATTGTGTATCCAAATAACCACGTTGAACACTGGTTGAATGGATTTAAAGTATTGGAATACGAGCGTGGTTCCCAGGCTTTCAAGGATCTGGTAGCCATCAGCAAGTATAAAAACTGGAAAAACTTTGGCCTGTTGCCCGAAGGGCACATCCTTTTACAGGATCATGGTAACGAAGTTTCTTTCAAAAGCATCCGTATAAAGAATCTTAAATAATATTTTTTACCTTTTTTTTCATTGTTCACTGTTCTAAATAAGCATTCCGATTCTTCGGAATGCTTTTTTTCTTGGATAAAACGGTAAATTACTACCTGTTCACAACCCATCAATATGAAAATGTTACAACAAAAAGGAACCCTTCTCCTGTGGGCCGCCCTGCTAACCGGGGCCTGCCAGCAACCAGGCAACCATGGTAATCCGCAAGCCACGCAGGATTCCCTGCACCACCTGGCGGAACGGTATTACAATGAAAGCATGGCCCTCAACCCTTTGCAGGCCACCCAGAACGGGGAGAATCAATATAACGACCAGCTGCCTATCGACATCAGTGAAGGCTACCGCGCAAAACTCGATTCCTTTTATACCAGCTACCAGCAAGCCATTAAAGGAATTGATACGGCTGCGCTTTCGGGCAACGACCGCATTACTTATGATATGCTCCAGCGCGAATTTAGCATCAACCGGGAGGCGCTTACCTTCCACGATCACCTGATGCCGGTACAGCAGTTCACCTGCCTGCCGCTCACATTGGCGCAACTGGGCTCCGGTTCTTCCGCACAGCCCTTTAAAACCGTAAAGGATTACGAGAACTTTATGCATCGTATGGAACGCTTTGCCATATGGACCGACACCGCCATCGCCAATATGCGCCAGGGAATAGCCACCGGCTACGTATTGCCTAAAAGCCTGGTGGTGAAAGTTATTCCACAGGTAACGGCCCTTGCAAAAAAAGATACCGCCGGGAACGTGTTCTATGCGCCGCTGAAAACCATCCCCGATTCGCTGGATGCTGCTGCCAAAGCCGGTTTGGCTAAAGATTACAATGCCGCTATTGAAACATATATCCTGCCTTCCTTTGCAAAACTGCGCGACTTCATGCAGCAGGAATACCTGCCTAAAGCCCGCGCCAGCAGCGGCATTGGTGATATTCCCGATGGAAAGGCCTATTATGCTTTCCTGATAAAAAGCTGGACTACCACCAATCTTTCGCCGGAGGAGATTTTTGCGCTGGGAGAAAAAGAAGTAGCCCGGATAAGGGGAGAAATGGAGGAAGTAAAAAACAGTACCGGTTTCAAAGGCGACCTGCCAGCCTTCTTTGCATCGGTACGCAGCGATAAAAAGCTACGCATTTTTAAAACGCCTGCGGCTATACTGGACTCCTTCAAAGCCATTGAGAACAAGATCATGCCGGGTGTCAGGAAAATGTACGGTCATCTTCCCAAAACAAAATTCGAGATCCGTCAAACCGAAGCATACCGGGCAGCTTCCGCCTCCGCCGAATATATGCAGGGCAGCGCCGATGGTACCCGGCCCGGCGTATTCTACGTGCCCATCCTGGACGCCACCAGCTTTCCGTATACCGGCATGGAGTGCCTGTTTTTGCACGAAGCCATTCCCGGTCACCACTTCCAGATCTCATTGCAACAGGAAAATGATTCCCTGCCTAAGTTCCGCCGGTTTTCGTGGATCGGCGCCTATGGCGAAGGTTATGCGCTGTATTGCGAGAGCCTGGGAAAAGAGCTGGGATTATATACAGATCCTTACATGTACTTTGGCCGTTTAACGGATGAAATACACCGCGCTATTCGTTTAGTGGTGGACGTTGGTTTGCACACCAAAGGCTGGACCCGCGAGCAGGCCATCAAATACATGATGGACAATGAACCGGTATCCACACAGGAGGCTACCGCTGAAATTGAGCGCTACATGGCCATTCCGGGGCAGGCGCTTTCCTATAAGATCGGTGAACTGAAAATACGCGGCTTGCGGAACCAATATACCACGTCGCTGGGCAGCCGGTTCAGCCTGTCCTCTTTTCATGATGAACTGTTAAAAGACGGCTGTGTACCGCTATCAGTGCTGGAACAGAAAATGGCGCGCTGGGCAGCCGTTCAGCCATAGCAATAGCTTGCCAGGCTTCACTTCCGGCTTGTAGCGTTCTTCACATGAACTGCGGTACAAGCCGGAATCATTTATGAACCGGATTAAATTTCGATTAAGAAAGCAATCCCGCTTCCCCCGAAACCCGCAATGGTTACAGTAAAAGAAATTCCGGCGGGATGGAAAAATCTTTTTAACATTCACGATTGGTTTTTATTCCCTATTTTTATAGTGCAGTTTCATTCACTATTTACAGCTTAGATTTACGTTAACCACACATACTTCATATTTTAATATGTTAGTCTGTGCATGTAAATTATTGACACAAGTCGTCCTAAAAAAACGGCCCTAAATAATATTCTTTAAAACCTGCTGCTATGTTTGATCATACCCTTGATCTGTGCCGGTCACTTCCGGCTGTCATCACTGAACAAAAGTGGGACAATGAATTGCGCTTTTATGTAGGCGAAAAATTATTCTGCATGATTTCCCTGGATCCGCCTCACCGGGTATCTTTTAAGTGCAGTCAGAACCAGTTCCATCAACTGATTTCAAGACCGGGTATTGTACCGGCGCCTCACCTGGCGCGGTATCACTGGGTGCAGTTGAAACAGGAGGATACGCTGCCGGCCACTGAACTGGAAAACTTCCTGCAGAACGCCTACGAAATTATAGTGAGCACGCTTCCGCCTTATGAACAGGAAGCTATTCATAAGATGAAGGCGCATGCCTGATTATTTCAGCATCGTAAAGAAGATATCGTATACGCCGAATACGATAAGGGTAAGTGCAAATAATTTTTCGAGGGCGGGAGTTTTCATTTTCACGGCTGTTTTAGCCCCCAGGTAAGAAGCAGGGAATGCCGTAAGCGATAGCAGCAGCGCGATGTTCCAATCTATATGCCCCAGCCACCAGTGCGTTAAGGCGCCCGGTACCGATAAAATGGCGGATAGTACCACTGCACAGGCCAGTGCCTGTTTTATAGGCATTTTTAGTTTCTTTATAAAGAATGAACTGAATAATACCCCGCCGGCATTTGCCAGCAGCCCCGATAAGAAGCCGATGAACAAGGCCGCCATTACCAGTTTAGCAGCAGGCGCCTCTTCAGAGGATACCGCAATTTCCCCATTGGGTATATTCCGTATAATCGAGTACATGAGAGTCATACCTGTTATCATGATGAACAGGGCCGTCATGATCATCAGCATTTTACCCGGCAGGTAGCTGCTGAGCCATGATCCGGAGATGGTGGCCGGAACGCCGAAAGCCGCGCCCAGCAGGATCACACGTTTGTTAAACAGCTTTTCCTTACTGTAAACCGCTGTGGCGGATAAAGTGCTGGTAATAGATGCCGGTAACGGCGATGCCAGGGCAAAAAACGGGTTTACGCCGGCAAAGATCTGCAGGGCCGGCGTACTGATAGCACTGCCTCCTTTTCCCAATAAACCGGACAAATAGCCTACTATAAGCCCTATCAGCAATACTGGCAGGTACTGAGATTGTTGTAAAAATTCCATTCAATTCATCCCTCCGGGAATGTGCAACTTCGTGGTTGGTGTGGTTGGTTATAAAAATTACAGGTAGGCCAAAATTAGGGGATCGCAATTAATAGTAGTGATAACTAAAAGTTATGGGGGATAACAACTTATTATATTTATTGTTAGCCTATAAACCCAATAGGAGAAAGGGTTTATAGTTTTGTAAAGGTAAAAATTCCGGGTAATAAGTCAAAGCATTTTTTGATTTTTTTTGCGACTATTACCCGGAAGCAAGCTACTTGTTTTATACTTTAGGCGCCCAGCCTTTTTCATATTCCCTTTTCCACATTTTCATGGCTTCCTCATCGTTGAGGATATGCCCGTTTGCCGGGTCGGTATGAAGGATACGGCCGGTACGGTGTGCAATATTTCCCAGCAGGCAAAGCAGCGTACTGCGGTAGCCTATATTGATCTCTGAATTAAGTTTAGCTTTACCGCGGATACTTTCCAGGAAGTTGTTGATATGCACGGCATCATAAAACTCGCCGGCAGGGCTTACGGTGTTGGTTACGCTCTGGTTGGGATTAGCGGCCTGTTTTACATCCTTGATCACTTTTCCTTTCAGATCGATGATCTGATAGCTGTCGCCACCAGAGTTATACAGGCTACCGTTTTCACCAAACAATGCGAACCCGCGGCCGCTGCCTTCCAGATTGAACGGGCTGCAACTGCGGCCTTCCCAGGCCATAGCCTTATTTCCTTCAAATTCGAAGTTCAGGGTTTGGGTGTCCGGCGTTTCCCAATCGTCCGGCGGGTAAGCGTAACGGCCACCTGCGGAAGTGACTTTAGTGGGAAATTCCACATCCATAAACCAGCGGAGGCAATCCAGTTCGTGGGTAGCGTTATTACAGGTTTCTGAAGTGCCCCAATTCCAGCGCCAGTGCCAGTTATAGTGAACAATGTTATCCAGGTAATCCTTGCGGGGAGCGGGTCCCTGCCACAGGTCCCAGTTGAGCGTGGAAGGAACGGGGATCTTTTTCCCTGTACCAATAGGCCCACGGTTATTGACGTACCATCCACGGCCATAATACACTTTGCCTAGTACATTTTGTTCCTTCACTTCCTTTACAGCCTGCTGTAGATTGGGCCAGGAACGGCGCTGGTTCCCCATTTGCACGAGGCGGTTGTATTTCCTTGCGGCCTCCACCAGGAGTTCACCTTCGGCCGGATCATGGGCGCAAGGCTTTTCCACATACACATGCTTACCCGCAGCGGTGGCCATGATGGCGGCGGGGGCGTGCCAGTGATCGGGCGCTGCTACCATGAGTGCATCAAAATCCTTCCTTTCCAACAGTTTGCGGATATCTTTGATCACTTCCGGTTTACGGTTCTGCGCACCGGCAATGGCTTTCAGACCTTTGGAAATGGCGCCGTCTTCCACATCGCATACATAGCCTATTTCGGCTCCGGGCAGTTTGGCGGCGCATTGAGCCAGCCAGTTCCCCCTGGAATTAACCCCCATTACTCCCAACACTATTTTATTACTGGGCGCATTTTTCCCGAATACAGGGAAATTAAGAATAGTTAATCCTGCTCCCAAACCGGCCATGCTACCGGTTTTCAGGAAGTCTCTTCTTTCCATAACGTTAATATTAGAGTCGTTTTTATGCATAAAAAACAATCGGTTGCATGAATGTAGAAAAATAAATCAGGGATTGGTAGTTTTTTTGATGAACGCGAATTTTGTCTGACTCAGGATTACGCTGATTATACTGAGTCAGACAAACTCCGCGTCAGGCAAACTTCGCGTATACCAATAACATGCTTAGCACATGCCTGAAGCATGCTGTAAACGAGGAGACAATGTGGAACGAAGGTGGACTTGATCGGTAATTGATTGGCTAATAGTGGGTTACAGGCACTTTTGCGATCCCGGTTACACTTTTTAAAGACAGTAACCAGTTGTTTTCCAGGCAGTTATCTTAAAAAAGAAAATTATTCTCCTGTAAGCTGCTTCCATATCACTCCGTAAACATCTGTTGCCTGTAGCTGTGATGCAGCAATGGGTTGAGGGCTGATCACTACGGGGTGATAGTCGGGATTTTCCTCCAGCCTGCCGTGGGAGCCTTTAATGAGAGTGGCATCCAGTGGGATAACGTTCATCAGGTAGCGGAAACCGAGTTTTTTCTTCAGCAACTTTCCTGCCGCTTTCAGCTTAATGAAAGGATCGGCGGGGTTCATGAACATTTCCACGGGATCGTAGCCGGGTTTACGGAAGATATCCACGATCCTGGCAAAATCGGGGGCTTTGTTATCGTCCAGCCAGTAGTAGTAGGTAAACCAGCTGTTGGCATCAGCCACTGCGATGAGATCGCCGCTGCGTTCATGATGCATATGATGCTGGCGTTTGCCTTCCCTGTCAAGCACCAGTTGTACACCAGGCACGTTTTCCAGGATGTTGCGGACCTGTTTATAGCAGGAAGGATCATTGATATAAATATGCGCCAGCTGGTGGTCTGCTACGGCGAAGGCTTTTGAAGCGCCCGCATCCAGCAGTTCAAGGCCATTTTCTATACGCAGGGCCAGCAGGCCTTCATTTCTCAGTATCCTGTTGAGATGAATGGGATTGCTGACATTAGTGATGCCATATTCCGACAATACGATCGGGTCGCAATTCTTTTGCTGGTAGTAAGTGATCAGTTGTTTGCATACGGCATCTATTTCTGCCAGTTCCTTTGCATTTTTTACCGGGTCCTGTCCGAATTTCTGCAGGCAGTAATCCAGGTGGGGGAGGTAAATAAAAGTGAGGGTGGGATCGTATAGTTTATCGGTGAGGATAGACGCATCAGCGATCCACTGGCTTGATTTGATGCTGGCGGTGGGGCCCCAGTAATTAAACAGCGGGAACCTGCCCAGTTGCTCCGTCAGGTAATCACGGAGGGTAGATGGCGTAGTGTAGCAATCCGGTACTTTGCGACCGTCGGAAAGATAATTGGGACGGGGAGTAAGCGAGTAATCAACGTTCGCATACATGTTGTACCACCAGCACATCTGCGAAACGGTGAAGGAGGGATCCAGTTTCCGGGCGCGGTCCCAAATTTTTGGGGCATCCACCAGTTTGTTGGATTGCTTCCAGAATTTAACTTCCGCATCGGTTCTGTCGTACCAGCCGTTGCCTACAATTCCATGTTCACTGGGCCATTCGCCGGTAAGGTACGTGCTTTGTACCGCCGTGGTAACCGCGGGTAACATAGGCATCACAGTGGCCAGATGGCGCTGTTGTGTGTAAGCCTTTAAAAAAGGCAGGTGCTCCAGCAAAGAAGAGGAGAGCCCTACTACGTCAATTACTACTGTTTTTCTCATAAATTCGATCGCCGTTGCAATTCCGGCATAAAGCTATAATTCCGGTCGCACAATTCCAAGATGGCTTACAGTTGCGTTCTTATCCAGTTCAGTTCGCGGGAAACGGATAAAGACATTTCCTGTTTCAATGCAGGCGGTAATACGTCCCAGGTATAGGTTTCCGCCTCCATATGCGCCGTAAAAGGATGCTCACGCTGTATTGCCAGCACCTGCCTGATATCTTCCTGTGTGGATTGCAGCACGTCAAATTTATCCAGGAATACGGGCACATGAAAATGGGAGCGCCATTCCGTTACGGCCGGGTTTTCTTCATCCGCCAGGGCTTCCGGCAGATCGGGATAATGAATAAAAGTGCCATCCTTTCTTTTCGCGATCACCTGGTGCAGGTAGATGGGTTCATTGAATTTACGGAATGCATCCGTTACTACGCGACGGGCGGCGGCGTCTGCAGGCATATCGGCCTTCAGTGCGGCGCTGATCTGCAGCTTCCCGATCCTGAGACCGTGGTGCTGCATCCGTTCAATCACCCGCTGGGGCGCTTCGTATACCAGTGCAAAATGGCAAACATCGTAACACAGCTGAATGTGCGTTTTGATGATATCGGCCGCTGCCTGGTCATCTTCCAAATTAAATTTCTCTTTGATAAACGGAATACCGGCAGGCAACAGATCATTGAAGTACCAGTTAATAAACTCGCTGGTATTTTCCATCATGCCATCGGGTTCCGGCTCAATATCCAGGTGCATGAGCGGCCCGCCGCTGCGATGCGTGCGTACCAGCTGTTCCAGTACCAGCAGCATATTGAGGGTAGCGCTTTCTGTGTAGGAGTTCTTTTCTTCTTCACAGCGGTTGCACCAGTGCTTATATCCAAGGGGATTGGTGGAAATACCGCCTTCCATTCCTTCCGGCAACAGGGCCGCCAGGATCCTGAACAAACGGATGGTATAGGCTACACGATCGGCGCTGGTCCAGTCGGGCGCATGTACCTGGTCTTTCACCACTACATTGTGAAAGCCGCCGTAAGGAAATCCGTTCATGGTAAACACGTAGCAATCTTCTTCTTTCAGCCATTGCTGAAATTCCTTCAAAGCCGCTTCCTTGCTCAGTTCCAGGCTGGCGGTGTTAGCGAGCCGCAATCCTATTCCGAATGGCTGATCGGGCGATACCTGTTGTTTAATGGCAGGTATAAATTTTTTGAGTTGCGCAAAATGATCTGCCCAGTTTTCGCCGGGGTGAATATTTGTACAGTAGGTAAGATGTCCTGCAGCTGTTTTCATTACTGATTATTTTTGCAGATGTCTACTGCTTTGTATAATAAATCAAGATCCATTTCATGTACTTCTTCTCCTTTTCCAACTGCACGCAGCAGGGAAATGGTTAAGCGGCCGCCGAGATGTTCGCGAAATTCTTCCAGTCCGGCTACCACCGGGGAAGGCTTACCATCCTGCATTTCCAGCAACGGATGCCATACCGGCAGTTTCATATTTTTCAACACGGCAAGAATGCGGTGCATATCGGGTTCAGGTAGCCATCCTAACAGGAACGAGTAAACGCTGTCTACCGCAATACCGATAGATACCGCTTCTCCATGGCGCAATTCAAAATTGGTGAGTTGTTCCAGTTTATGCGCGCTCCAGTGGCCAAAATCAAGCGGGCGCGAGGAGCCGCTTTCAAAGGGATCGCCGGCGCCGCCGATATGTTGAATATGTAATTCGGCGCAGCGGTAAATGAGGTCGTGCATGGCTGCCATGTCTCCTTCCGTAAGCGCTACTGCGTTTTGCTCAATGCTGTTGAAGAAGGCGGCGTCTTTGATCAGGGCTACTTTCACGGCTTCCACCATGCCGGAGTGCCAGTCGCGCGGATCAAGAGTGGTTAAAAACACCGGGTCGTTGAACACGGCAGCTGGAGGTGCAAAGGAACCGAGGAAGTTTTTCTTCCCCTTATAATTTACACCGTTCTTCACCCCTACTCCCGAATCGTTTTGCGATAGTACGGTAGTAGGAATCCGGATATGTTTCACGCCGCGGTGTGAAATGGCGGCGGCAAATCCTACGAGGTCCAGCAGGGAACCTCCGCCAATGCCTATCACGTAAGAGTGGCGGTCGATGCCATATTTATCGATGGCATCTACGAGGCTGAACAGCAGGGGCAGGTCATTTTTCACACTTTCCCCGCCGCTGATGGTAATAATTTCAGGGGCCAGCTGAAAGCCGCGCACCTGTTGAAAGTAACGATTGATCTGTTGGGTTAGTTCCGGATGGTGGGCCGCAACGCCGCCATCGAGGATCACCAGTAATTTTTTTACGTACGCACTCTCTGCTTTTGATTCCAGGAAGGTGGCTAAACAGGTGTTGGCAGGATCGAATAAATTGCTGCTGAAGAAAACACCGTAAGAGAAGTTGACATCAAAGTTTTGTTGAATATATTCCATGGCTAAATCCGCATCATCTAACTTTAAAAAAACTATAGCCTTTAAAAGTACATAGAAAAACGTGATTTTTCACAAGAAAAAGGCCCCGGGAACGGAGCCTGTTTTTTTGGGGTTAGTCAACAGAATAATTTATCGGTATGCAAAGAAACCTTTTCCAGGAGTTTCTACATACGGTATAAACCATTATTTTATAAATTGCGTAGTTCTACTTACTTATGCCGCCTGCCGCCCAAACCCTTACTGGCAGGGTACTTTCCCAGTTGCCGCTATCTGCCTGCAGGCTGCAGCCTCTATCTCCCCCTTTCCCTGTTGCGTATTAAAAGAGAAATACAGAACTTTATGCTACTGTGGAAAAAAACGACAATTTCACAGTCTGGAATTAAATTGTTTGACCAAAAAAGAAACACGGGCACTCACGTGTGGTAACCCCTGTAACATCGGTTGTATTTCACATCTTTTGTTGCATGCTGAGCTTTTGTCAACGCACTGCGATGGCGGGTGATCGCTTTTTCAGCTATTTCCCGCCGGAGCGTTTATTGTATGCGTAGTAATAACATTGAATTATTAACAATAGCGACCTGCGGGTCCGCAAAAGTGAATCAGAAATGCTGAAAATATTACTTTTTATTTGTTGTATTTCGATAAGCAGGGACCCGGGTCATTGTAGTCATGTAGCCGGCTTGGCCGGGCAGCGGCCGGAAATGCAGTACCAGTTTGCGGAAAAAGACAGCGCCCTGCCGGGGGAAAAATCAGCGCTGATCCGGCAAGACCTGCTGTTGCAGCAGCAGAACAGGTGGATTGGCATCTTCGTTGGCGGTGTAATACTGCTCCTGGTTGTATCATTGCTGGTATGGCAGAAATTACTGCACCGGCAGCGTTTACAACAACAGCAGCTGCAAACCCTGGAGGTGGAAAAAACCATACAGGTGCTGGAAGCGATGATGCAGGGCGAGGAAAAAGAGCGCATGCGTTTATCAAAGGATCTGCACGATGGTATCGGCGGGCTGTTATCAGCAGTAAAAATGCATTTCCGGGCGCTCAGATACGAGCGCGCTTTCCTGCAACAGGACCAGGGTTTTAACCATGCACTCAGTATGCTGGATGACGCCATTGGGGAGGTGCGGAAAACGGCGCATAACCTGATGCCGGAAACTCTTTCCCGGATGGGGCTTGCCGGGGCGCTCGAATTATTCTGCCGTAATGTGAGTCACTCCCGCGAATTGCAGATCACCTTTCACTCTTCCGGCGCGATACAACGGTTCAAGCGTAATTTTGAGTTAACAGTATACCGCATTGTACAGGAACTGGTCAACAATGTTATCAAGCATGCCCATGCCACCGGGGCATTGGTACAACTTACCTGGCACAACGGGTTGCTGACCATTACGGTAGAAGACAATGGCGTGGGCTTTGAAGCTATTGACCAAAGCAATACAGGTACGGGATTGAAAAACCTGCATACGCGGATCCAGTCGCTGAACGGGCATCTAACGCTTACGGCTATACCGGGTTGTGGTACTACAGCGTATATGGAGTTCAATACTGCCATTATGCAATTGGCGGAGGTGCAAGCATCTTTTTAATTTTTATCCGACATGCATATCAAACTGGCTATAACAGATGATCACCTGCTGGTGATCAGCGGCATTAAAGCGATGCTGGCGCCCTTTCCGCACATTTCCGTTGTGTATGAAAGTAACCGGCCGGGCGCTCTCATGGCGGCTTTACCAGCTGTGCAACCGGATGTGCTGTTACTGGATATCCAAATGCCTGAAATAGATGGCATAACACTTTGCAAGCAGGTAAAGAAAAAGCATCCGCATGTAAAAGTGATTGCACTGAGCAGCTTTATGGACTCACACTATATCAAACAGATGCTGCGTAACGGTGCGGCTGGCTACCTGCTCAAAGGCGCCGACCCCGAAACGCTGCTTCGCGCCATTGAAGAAGTGCATGCCGGCGGGCAGTTCTTCGATGATGTTATCAAACATCAGTTACTCAATGAAGTAATTACCGGTCAGAAACGCAGCAGTTATGAGATACCGCTTACCCGCAGGGAAAAGGAGATCCTGAAGCTGATTGCAGAAGAGTATTCCAACCAGGAGATCGCAGACCTGTTGTTCATCAGTTTGCGCACGGTGGAAACGCACCGGTTAAATCTTACGCAGAAGCTGGCGGTGAAGAATACCGCCGGGCTGGTAAAAGAGGCCATGAAAAGGGGAATAGTGGAATAGCGCCCGTTGCTTTCCACGGGATAGTAATGTAAACGCCGGTTACCCGTATTGTACAGCTGCAGGCTCCGGCGGATTGCGGCTACCTGCAGTTGTTGTCATGTAACGGCAAAAAGTTTACCCAGCACCAGTGATATTGGCAATAACAGTATAACTGCCAATGCGAAAGGAATGGTGGCAAAAGCCGCCACCCAGGCAGCGTTCATGGCAATCAATGCAATGATCCCTCCTTTTACCGCTTTCCCGATATTGGGTCCTGAAGGGTTTTTCATGGCCCTGAAAAGCGGCACATTGATCATAATTATGAACAGCAGGATAAAGGGAAGGGCCAGCCAGAAGCGGTGGTGCATATAAGCTAAAACGCCCATTGTAATGTATACCACCGCATAACATACAGCAGTAAGGCGCAGGCTTTTAACGCTGCCCCCATGTACTTCTCCCCTGCTGATGTTGGTTAAAGCTGCAAAGTAGAGGATGGGAATAAAGCCCATCCACCAGTATATTTCCAGCATACCGGGTACAATACTAATCCCCAGGAGGAGGTTAAGGCCGCGGCAAAGGCCCATGTTGAGCGGGCCGAGCACCGCATGATGTTTTCCCCATTTATCATAAATGAGCGCCGAGGCGGCAACGCCAATGGCAAGCCATCCTGCGTAGCCGGTGAGGCGCCCTACTGAAAAAGCGGCGAGGATGCCTACCAGGAGCAGGTAGCTGCCTAGTATAACAGCTTGTGTTTTCGAGATAACGCCGCTGGGAATAGGCCTTTCGGGGCGTTCTGTGCTATCCAGTTCAGCGTCGAATACATCGTTGAAAACAACACCGCCTCCATACAGGCCAATAGTAGCAAGACAAAGACATACTACCGGGAGGGTAAGATCCAGCGTAACGGTACTGAACGTAACATTTATAAAGTAGGCCGAAATGGCAACGCCTGCCAATATATCTGCTATTGCAGTTACGATATTGGCTGGTCGCATCAGGCGCAGGTATCCAATCAATTTGCTAACAATATAACTCACCGTGTAATTAGGTTTTCATGGTTCATTGCCAGCAGAACCGAAGCTGTCAGGCCGTTACCGGATGATGGTCGTGTTTTTATCAATTCGAGGCTGTTGTCCTCCGCGTAAAACAGAGCTTCCGTTAAATTTCTCACTTTGATCAATATTTGCTGTTGCATCAAAATCTGCTTCGTTTATCTGGCCGCTCTGTGCAAAGGCTTTTACAGCATTGGTGTAAGTTACCAAATGAATGTCATTCGAGTCAATACCACTTTCGTGCATTAAAGCGGCGGTTTTGGGAACGGCGAGGGGATCGCTGATGCCCCAGTCGGCAGCGGAGTTCACCATAATACGTTCACTTCCATACTGTTTAACTACAGCCACCATGCGTTCATTGCCCATTTTAGTGAAGGGGTAGATGGTAAACGCAGCCCAGAAGCCACGATCCAGCACTTCTTTCACTGTTTCTTCGTTATTATGATCTACAATGATCATGTGAGGTTCCAGGCCATGTTCCAATGCGATGTCCATACTGCGTTGGGTACCTTTTTTCTT
>JBCNPS010000310.1:0-8819 GCA_039593235.1 Chitinophaga sp.
TCCACCCGGCCGATCAGCCTTTCCGGCAGTTGTTCCCCATTCCGCAGGCGCAACTGGATGCGAATCCTAACCTGGTACAGAACCCGGGTTATAAATTATAAGAGAAGTATGCAGGGAGGAACTGCTCCCTCCCTGCTATTCAAACCATAAGCTTATACTGTTGCCGATAGCGTCTATCAGCTTCTTATCTTTCACCAGGTCCATCTTCCAGCCGCTTTTAGCGCAACGGATAATCCCGATGGCTTCATCATTAAGCATCACTTCCGCTTCATAACACACGCCATTGGCGCAGGTTTCCGATATAGGTACCGCTTCCCCTTTATAGCTTTTACCATTCAGTTCAAATTCCAGCGGGATCACTTCACTTTCCAGTTGTGCAATGAATTTTTTCAGGAAGGCAATGAGGTGCTTCCTTTGTGTTGGTCCTGATGTGCTCCATTTATTTTTATCCGCGCGCTTGTGGGCGATTTTGAATTTAAGACCTGTCATCGTAGTGGCGTAATCGTTAGCATCCAGTTTTACGGCGCTTTGATGCGCCAGGATATACCAGTGATAAGCCGTACCTACCGGTACACCGGAACCTTCCGGCGCATGCCCGGTGCGGCGTTTGGTGACTGCATAGGATATTTCCCAGAGATCAGGAGTGATCTTGGTTTCTTTCCAGTCGCCCTGGTCATAGTGCCAGTGATGCCCCCTGCCTACCTGTACGCCGGTATATTGTTGATCGCCGAACGTTTTGAATTTATCAAATGAAGTCATCTTTTTTTTCTTAGCAATGGTACCTGTTTTTTTTACCGCCGCTTTTTTAGGCGTCGCTTTTTTGGGTGCAGCGGTGCGGCTGCTTTTCCGCGTACCGGGTTTCCTGGTTTGAGTAGTAGCCATTGTATATGGATTTATAAGTAACAAAAGTTGGGTATACGTCAATGAGTGTCCAAAAAACAAACCATGTTGTATGCGTGGCATAACGTTTGGATTTTACTTTTCCTATCAATACCTGGCAGCTATGGCAAATTTAAACGGACACATGGTTTTTGAGGAGTCAGTACACAGCAGTGAAGCCCATGCTTTTTACCGGGAAGCGTTGCTGCATTTGCATGAAAGCGGCGCTGCATTTATGCTGGGAGGTGCGTTTGCCATGTTCCACTATACGGGTATTTACCGGGACACCAAAGACCTGGATATCTTTTGTAAATGGACGGAATATCCGAAGATCCTGAAGTATTTCGGTAAGCTGGAGGGTTATGAAGTAGAGTTAACCGATGTGAGATGGCTGGCCAAAGTGTTTAAAGGCGAGTATTTCATCGACATCATTTTTGATACGGTCAATAACATTTGCCGGGTAGATGATACCTGGTATGAACATGCAGTGGATGCCATTTTTGAAGGAGTGCCGGTAAAGCTGATATCGCCGGAAGAACTGATCTGGTGCAAGGTGTATGTGCAGAACAGGGAGCGGTATGATGGGGCGGATGTAAACCATATTATCCTGCGGTATTACCCGCTTAACTGGAAGCGGATCCTGTTCCGTCTTGATCAGCACTGGCACCTGTTGTTGCAGCAGCTGATCAACTTCCAGTTTGTATACCCGGCGGATTTTCACCGGATCATTCCCCGCTGGCTTTTCGCGGAAATGATGCAGCGGGCGCTGGAGCAGTACGAGCTGCCGCCGCCAACAGAAAGGGTTTGCCGGGGACCGGTGATAGACCAAACGCAATATGCTACTGATATAAAAGAATGGGATTATAAATCTTCTACCATAAAAACCGTTTGATGATGGCAGCAGAAAAACAATCAGCAAGGATAGCAGCGGTAGGCGATCTGCATGTAGGCGCCAATGATAAAGGGAAGTGGACAGATTATTTTAAAGAGATATCCGCCAGGGCGGATGTGTTGCTTATTGCAGGTGATCTTACAGATACCGGCGATGAATCGGAAGCGCAGGTACTGGCGGGTGAACTGGCCGGTTGCACCATTCCGGTAGTGGCAGTATTGGGCAATCATGACTACGAAAAGGGGAGGCATAAACTCATCAGGCAAATTATCCAGGAGGCCCGTGAAGTGCATATCCTGGATGGGGAATGCACTATGATCAACGGCATAGGGTTCGCCGGTGTAAAAGGCTTTGGCGGCGGTTTCGACGGGCATATGCTTTCCATGTTCGGCGAAGGGGAAATGAAAGCGTTTGTGCAAGCCGGCGTGGATGAAGCGTTGCGGCTTGACAGGGCGCTGGCGCGGCTGGACCAGGAACACCCGGATATCAGGAAGATTGCCTTAATGCATTATGCACCAGTGTTGGAAACAGTAGTAGGGGAGTCGGAACAGATCTATCCTTTCCTGGGTTGTTCCCGCCTGGCGGAGCCGCTTACAAGACGTAAAGTAATTGCGGCTTTCCATGGTCATGCGCATGTAGGGCAACTGGAAGGCCAGATTAACGGCGTGAAAGTGTTTAACGTGGCAAAACCTATCCTGTCTGAGGCCGGTTATTCACCTGCCTTTTTTTTATATGAAATATAAGTCTGTAGAGATATTTACAGGTATTGTGCATTTTATTCTATAGTATATGAGCGGGCAATTTACCAGCTATAGTCAGCTGATCTTCGATAAACTACATAACTGGCTGGTAGCAGCCGTGAATTACCTATGAACTCATTACCAAAGTAACTACTTCTTTAAAAGCGGCAGGTTTGATGTAAAAGAACAGGACCAGCTGAAATGGCTGGCCCTGTTGCTTTTTATGGTCGCTGTACTTCCGTTTTAACCTCGTGGTTCCTGTCGCACCAATGCCCGTTGCCGTTCCATTGCCGTACCGCTATCCGGGTGAGTATCACATTCGCCGCAATAAATAATACGATCACCAGTATAGATGCTATTTTAGTGATAGTACGTAGGGACGGGTTTTTTGAAAAACCGCCGAAAACATAACCGATAATAAATACCATGCTGGCAGCAAAGAGCACACGCAGCAGGATGATAATTCCAAATCCCATGATCATTCTTTTTAAAAGGTTATTTAATTTTACTCAGTAACAGCTGATCATCCGTCCGGCCCCAGTGAGGGTAAACATCTGTTCCGGGATTGGTCAGCTTTTGCAGGCTTTCTGTAGCCAGTTTCTTTGCCAGTTCCTTATCGCCGCCCCACATTTTTGGCGTATAATACTTCACCCATGCGGCTACGTACAATGCCCTGGGGTTGCCGGGATCCAGCGTTTGCGCCCTTTGCAGCATTTGCCCTGACAGTACGCCGTATTTACGGCCATACGTCATTGGGTTAATGAATACTTTGGTACGGTATACCATACTCAGTACGGTGTATACTTCCGCCAGTTCCTTTTTTTGCGTGCTACTATCCAGCAGTGACAATGCCCGCTGTGCCTGTTCTTCGCCGCGAATGGAAAACGCTTCTATTTTATCGCCGTCATCCTGCAGCAGGAAGCCGATCCTGGCATTGCATAAAGCCGCGTAATAGGGTGGCAGCCATGCCGGTTGATCTGTGATACCGGAGAATGTTTTTTCCAATGCGGTGTAATCCTTTACCGTTTGCGCCTGGTCCAGTTTATTAACGGCCTGTTGTAAAGCACCGGATTGCGCCATAGCGCCGTAATAGCCTGTTATAACCAGTAATACGCAGATAAGCAGTTTTTTCATGTTAATGTGTGTTTAGTGTTTTATAAATTGTTATTAAGAAAATCATCGGTACGGTCTATACCGAAACTCATGAATACGCCGATAAAATAACCGCGTGTAGCCGGCAGCGTTATAGGCTCCCTGAACTGCCCGTTTGCGCTGTATTGATAGCCGAACACCTGTTTGGTACCAAAGAGGTTGTTAACTCCCATGGCAAACCCGGAGAAATCTTTCCACTTACGGTTTTTGAAAAAGGAGCAGAGATAAGCGATGTGCAGGTTAGCGATGTTGTATGCTTTAGTGGCGCCCTGGTCGGCAATGCCGCCTTCATGAATATTGTAGTAGGGGCGTCCTGCGGCCAGCGCCCAGGAAACGTTGACGTTGGTGCTGATACCCGGGAAAAACTTTTTGATGGCCACCGTAGTGGTATGTGGTGCGGTGAACGAAGGCCGCAGCGTATAAGGATAATCAAGGAAATTGCGTTTGGTATCCAGGTAGGTATACGTGATCCAATAGTCCAGGTTTTTGATACTTTTCTTATCGCGCCAGAAAAGCTCCAGTCCCTGCGCATAGCCGTTCCCGTTATTGCTTAGTGTGGGTATTGTTTTTACCAGGTCCCGGTATTTTTTATAATAGAGTTCCGCCCGGAAGAAGCGGTTGTTCGCTTTTTTTGTGTAGTTCAGTACATAATGGGTAGCGCTGGAGAAATCGAGATGACGTTGCTGGTATAAAAAATCATTGGCGGGTTCCTGGTAAAAGATGCCATAGGCCAGGTTGAACTGGCTGGCATCCGGCAGGCGATAGGCCAGGCTTATTCTTGGCGCTGCCACCAGTTTACGCAACACGGATGCGTATTCTACCCGCACGCCCGCTTTGGCGGCGAGGTTGGGCGTCAGGTATATATCGCCTTCGGCAAAGGCGGCGGAAAGGTGGTCTGTTAGGGCAATGGCGCTGTCGTTAGAGCTGCCTTTGTCGCGCGTATAGAAATGCTCACCGCCAAAACGCAGCGCCTGTGTTTTGGAGAAGAAGCGTGTGAATACCACTCTTGCCTGTGCAAAGTCCGTATGAATATCCCTGCTGGCAGTTTTATAAGGGAGAGATGAAAATACATGGTTGCCTTTCGCATCTGTGAGGCTGTTGACCGTAGCCTCGCGGTTATAGCTATACACAGCGCCCAGTTCCATTTTCCAGTTATCATCCAGGTAGCTCCGGAAGCTGAGGTTATTGTAACTGTTCCAGCCGCGTACCTCATAACCTGCATTCAACGCGGCACTGTCGATGTCCGGCTTGCGCATCCCTACATGGCTGTAACTCCAGTTGCTGTAGAGTTTGAGCATACCTGTTTTACCGGTGCGGATCCTGAAGTTGAAGTTGCCGTCTGAATAGGAGGGGCCTGCAAAATAATCGGGTACCTGTTTCACTACGCCGTTGTACAGCGACTGGTTGCTGTAATTCAGGTTTACCCCGTAACTGCTTTTGTTGTTGGTAGCCAGGTGCTGAAAGCCTGCGCCCAGGTTGGAAGGGAATACGCTGAAGCTGGCGGAGGTTTTTTCCGGCAGGTCGGTGCTTTCCATGATCAGTGCGCTGCTCATGGCGGAGCCATACAGGGCGGAGTAGCCGCCTGAGCTGAAGAGGATACCTTTGAACAGGAAAGGATTGATCCTTGCATATTGCGGCACACCGGGAACGGCCGGGTAGTTGGGTGTTTTCAGCAGGGTGCCGTCAATGAACTGCCGGGTTTCATCGCCGGTCCCGCCACGTACAAAAAGCCCTGATTGTTCGCCAATTTGCTGTGCTCCCGGAAGGGAACGCAATGCCTGTGAGATGTCGGCATTGCTGCCGGCTACCGTTACGGCGTCAATAGGTGTAAGCGAAGCGCCTTTGGCGCGGTCGCTGGCTTCAAAACTGCCGGCGCTTACTACTACCTCCTGCAGGGGGCGTTTGCTTTTTATAGTGGTGTCCTGTTTGCTTTTTGCGGTAGTGTCCTGTTTGCTTTGTGTATAAGCGGCAAAAGGAAGCAGTATAATAAAAATGAACCCTGTTTTCATGACGGTTAGTATTATAACCGCAAAGCTACCGGGATGTGTTACTGCTTTTTTGGAGAGTAGACGGGATGGGGAAGTGTAGCGACAAAACAGGTACTCTTTATGATTGGAGCATCCTGTTTACATTCTCTTTATAAAATTCACTGACGGGTATTTCAATGTTGCCTATGCATACCAGGTCGCGTTTCACGGTAGTGATTTTCTTTACCGCTACGAGATAGGATTTATGGGTACGGATAAAGGCGCCGGCGGGTAATTTTTCTTCCATGGCTTTCATGGTCATGCGGGTAAGCACGGGTTTGGCATTGCCTGCCAAATGTATTTTGATATAGTCTTTTAATCCTTCTATATAATTAATATCCGCTGTAAGGATCTTTACCTGGGTATATTCCACATGTACAAAAAAGGAATGGTCTTCCGCAGCCACCGGTTTCCGCAGGCGGAACAACTCACTGGCACGGTTACACGCTTTCAGGAAACGTTCAAAGGAAAAAGGTTTGAGCAAATAATCCACTACCTGCAGGTTAAATCCCTGTAAGGCATATTGTTCATAAGCGGTAACCAGGATCACCATAGGAGGCTGTTGCAGGGATTGCAGCAGCTGGAGGCCATTCAGGCGGGGCATTTGTATGTCGAGGAAAATGAGGTCAATTTGTTCCTGTTGCAATACTTCCAGGGCTTCCATGGCATTGCGGCAGGTTTTTACCAGTTGCAGGAAGGGTACCTGCCGGATATTATCTTCCAGCAGTTCTCTTACCAGTTGTTCATCATCTATGGCTATGCAACGTATCATGTGAGTGTGAGTGTTAAAGCAATATGAAACAATGGTGGTTCATCCCTGATCTGCAACTGGTGTCGTCCGGGGTAAAGCAGCTGCAGCCTTGTTTGCACATTCGTTAAACCAATGCCTGAATTTCCATCCTTGCTGGCGTTCGGATCACTGTCGTATTCATTTGTTACTTCAAAGATAAGCACATCTTCCTTTACTGCCAGCTGTATATCAATAGCTGGATGCGGCGTATAGCCGGTACCGTGTTTGAAGGCGTTTTCTACAAATGGTATCAGCAGCATGGGTTCTATCGTAAAATTCCCGGCTGCTTCGCTGCCGGCCATCTGCACATTTACAGCTACCTCATTGCCAAAGCGCAGCTGTTGCAAAGCAATATAGCTGTTCAGGTAAAGGATCTCCTGCGACAACAGTACTTTCTTCCCCGTATCGTACAGCATATAACGCATCAGGTCGGAAAGCCGGATCAGCGCGGGTTCCAGCTGGTCGGATTTTTTCCTGGCCAGGGATACCAGGTTGGTAAGCACATTGAACAGGAAATGGGGACTTACCTGTGAACGCAGGAACTTCAGTTCTGAGCTGAGCTGTTCTGCCTGCTGTTCTTTTTGCCGGCGCTCCGCACGGAGCATATCCGCCACGCGGCAGTAAATAAGGCTGATGAAGTAAATGCCCACCGAAGGGCCAAATACAAATTTATAAGCGGCTACATCATGCACCACACCGGGGAACCAGTGCGCCATGATGGTATACTTTAAAGGAAACGACAATCCTATGAGCGCGATTACCGCGGGAAAATAAAGCCACCAGTACCACCTGTTCCATAGCCGGGGATATAATACAAAAGCATGGATATAAAAGATGCCCATGTGGATGATACCTGAAATGCTGAAGAACAGGCCAGGCAGGCTACCCATGCGGTACCCGCTGGAAGCGTTGGACACTATCCAGGGCAACAGCAGTATCACACCCCATATAAGTATATGCAGCGCGATCGTGATCTTTTTTACGGAGATATTTTTTTTCATCTGCTGTATAATAAAGCTACTGATTTTTATAAAACTACTTGCATTGGCGGGCTCCGGAAGGAAAGAATAGACATCACGGGTAAATGTGCCGACAACCGCCATATGCAGCGCGACAGGGAAGTATTTATTATATTCAGAGAAAATACCATTATTATAGGCGGGCGCAATGATTAATTTTGAGGACCAATATGATCTAAATTTCCTGTTATGATTAAACGCAGTATGGGAATGCTCCTGTTGTTGCTGAGTACTTCCCTGGTTTTTGCCCAGCAGTATGAAGCCAACTGGACTTCCCTCAACAAACGGGGCATTCCCTCGTGGTTCAGTAATGCCAAGTTCGGCATCTTTATTCACTGGGGCGTATATGCCGTACCTTCTTATGCCGTAGTAGGACCCGGTGGTTATTCAGAATGGTACTGGTATAACCTGCGAGGCACCAAAGAAGGTTCCCATGACAAAGTGCAGGCTTTTCATGATAAGAATTATGGCAAGGGTACGCCGTACGAAAATTTTGAAAGCCAGTTCACCGCTTCCTTGTACGATCCGCAACAATGGGCGCAGGTATTCCGCCGCTCCGGCGCTAAATATGTAGTACTTACTTCCAAACACCATGAAGGCTACTGCCTGTGGGATAACAAGCAAGCCAACGAATCCTGGGGCCATTCCTGGAACGCTGTTACGGGAACGCCTAAACGTGATCTGCTGGGCGACCTCACGGAGGCCGTACGCAAAGAAGGCTTGAAAATGGGATACTACTATTCCCTGTACGAATGGTTTAACCCGCTTTGGTTAAAAGACAGGCAACGTTATGTAAAAGAAGTGATGACGCCCCAGTTCAAAGACCTGGTAACCCGCTATAAACCGTCCGTTATATTTTCCGACGGGGAATGGGAGATGAGCGATAGCGCCTGGCAAAGTCCTTCCTTACTCCGTCGTAACCGTCCCCACCACAGACCAATTTACTGAATTCGGCTTTCACGGCTTCAAAATAACGTTGCGCGGCGCTTCCAGAACTAAATCCGAGAGTCGCGTCTGAGCCGCTTCTCGATAACCAAAATTCTGCAGCCTCTAGTTCGGATAAGCCCGCCCTAAGGAGTTCCTGTACCAGGTTTTGCTGGCTGTCTGGTAACGCGTTGATCCAAGCTTCCGCGTTGTCGTCGGGCAGAACTAAACTGCTCATATGAATTCCTTTAAATATTCTGCCGATATTGCATGTGTCGTTTGATGAAGCGAGGCAGGATCAATATTCCCAATTAGCAAGCAGTTTTGGATAGCAGGAACAGAGCTGCCGAGCATCATGGCGTACAGTACGGTGGTGTCACCGACAAAAACTGGAGT
>JBCNPS010000311.1:0-8810 GCA_039593235.1 Chitinophaga sp.
CCGCACAGGAAGAAAGCAGGGATTATGCGCCCGACTTTATCCTGGCCCGCTTTGCCAATAGCGCAGGCAGCATTGCACCAAGGCTGACGGCTTTCAGCGCCGATAGCGCGGTGGTATCCATGGCCGGCGCCGTGAACCTGCAATACGGTACACAGCATGGCTTCCATATGGTACCCCTGTTGCAATCTAAAAACAACCAGGCGCTGGCCGTTGCTGCAGAAAGAAAACTAGGCGGCAAAACCCAACGCATCATCGTTACCGGCGATGCCGATTTTATGAGCACCGGCGAACTGGCGCGGCGTAAGCCTTCCGTATGGAACCAGGCGATGATTACAGAACTGTTCCGTTGGTTCACCTACGGTCAGTTCCCTGTAAACACCGGCGCTATCCGGTCGAAAGATGTGATCGACAGCGACGATAAAGGGATCCTTACCATGCGGATATTTTTCTTTGGCGTAATACCGGTATCACTCCTGGTATTTGCCACCGCGCTGCTGCTCTACAGGAAAAGAAGATAAAATGAAGCCAACCACTCATAAGCAGGAGAGGCCGACCCGTAACAGGGCGGCCTTTCTTTTTGTCAAATAAAACTTATTATTTTTATCATGCTACTTAATAGGTTATCTATAAAAAATCATTTTATTTAAGTGTTGAAACATAAAAAACAGGTTTATTATTATGAAAATTGATATTTTTTTTGTTTGTTTATGTTTGTAACATCTGAATAAGCGAAAATATTGGATATAATTAAAAAATATAATCAATCAGATGAATCTGCCATATTAGCCTTATTGAAAGAAGGCGATATGAATGCTTATGAAGCCATTTACAATGAATACTGGCCCCGCTTATACGGATATGTTTACAACCGGTTAAAAAGTAAAGAAGTTGCGGAAGAAATTATCCAGGAAGTTTTTTTTTCCCTCTGGAAAAAACATAAGGAACTACAGCTCACACATTCACTGGCTGCCTATCTGTTCACCGCTGTAAAATACCAGTTGCTCAACTATCTCAAATCAGATCGCATCCGCAGGATCTATATCAGTAATCTTGCACCCGGAGAGCAGTCCGATAACTCCAACGAAGAGCATATTGCTGCTTCTGATCTGAAAAATACAATGGAGAAAGAAGTATCCCGCCTGCCGGAAAAATGCCAGCAGGTATTCAGGATGAGCCGTCATGAACATTTATCCATTACCGATATTGCCAACACGCTGAATATCTCTCATAAAACAGTGGAAAATCATCTCACCAAAGCGCTCCGGCAGTTACGCATGGTGCTGGGCCATCATTTGTTTATTATCCTCCTGCTTATCGGGCAATAATTTTTTTGAAAGAAGTAGGTGTTACTGTTTTCACGGTGTACTTATCTATTGGAACACTATTCCCGGCCTGATTAAATACAAGTGTGAAAAACTGATGAACAACCAGGAACTTAAAAATTTAATCGAGAAATACCTGAATGGCACGCTGGAACCTTCGGAAGCAGCGCAGCTGGAGCAGTGGCTAGATGCAACAGGCGATGAACATGCTTTTGAAGCCATGCCTGAAGCTGAAAAAGACACCGCCAGGAAGGAGGGATACAGCCGCCTGGTGCAGCGTATCAATAAACACCGGCAGCCCGCTGTTATAAGGCCCTTATTCCGTTACTGGAAAGCCGCCGCATGTATTGCGGGTATTATAGTGGCCGGCACGCTGTTCAGGCAGCAAATGTTGGATGTAGTGGCGCCTCACCGCCTGGTATCCCTGCAAAGCACACCCGGTAATGCAAGGAAACATATCCTGTCCGATGGCTCTATCGTATGGCTGAAAGGAAACAGCAAACTGGTGTTCCCCGCTGCTTTCGGCGCCGGTAACCGTGAAGTGGTATTACAGGGGGAAGCCCTTTTTGAAGTCGCAAAAGATCCGCGGCATCCTTTCCTTGTGAAGTGTGGAACGCTTACTACCACCGTGCTGGGCACCAGTTTTAATATCCGGGAAACAGGGAAAGAAACACAGGTAACCCTGCTCACCGGGAAAATTGCACTCAGTGCTCCCCGGTCGGCCCCCGTAGTATTGTACCCGGAGCAACAGGCTGTTTACTTACCAACGGCTACGGATATACGGAAAAATGAAACCGGTGCATTGCCTATCGGCGATATCACAAAAGGCACGGAGTATAACATGGCATTCAATGATGCCACCATGCAGCAGGTCTTAAAACGGATAGAAGATAAATTTGAAGTAAACATACAACTGCAGGATGCAGTGATCAACTCAAATCTAATTACGGCAGATTTTACTGACCAGTCTTTACAACACACGATGGAGATGATCAGCCAGGCGCTCAACCTGGACTTCGGGATCAAAGGGAAAACTATTTTACTCAAACAAAAAAAGTGAAAAATGAACCTGTTATCAACCACAATCAAACCAAGTCGGATGCAAACAATCAACATGATGGCTAACATCAATTCCAACTAAAAAGCCGGCGGGGTGACAGCCCCGCCAGCTTATGATAAATAGCCCTGCTTATCACCGCGTGACAGCGCGGTAAGGGAATTTCTTTGTCCAATTCTTTCCGAAATCTAACAAAGTACAAGGTCTATGCTCATAAATCTAAAAACAAATGCCTTCCTGTCCAAATGCAAAAAAATAACCACCGTTAACCTGGTGGCTGGCCTCCTGCTCTATGGCATCTCTTCCCCTGTGGCCGGGCACGCTCAGGGAGTGCTCGACAGGCTCGTATCGCTGCAGGCAGACGATATGAGCCTGAAAGGTGTACTCAACCAGATCCACAGCAAGACGGAAGTGAAATTTGTATACAGCTCCAGTCATATCGCACTCGACCGGAAAGTATCCGCAAAAGCCGACCAGGAAGCGCTTGGTAAAGTGCTTGGCCGCCTTCTCGGTGGGCTTGAAATCGGGTTTGTGGTAAACGATGATTATATCATCCTCAAAGAAAATGATCCCAGCGCAAAACGTTCTGCCGGTACGGACCTTACCACTATCCTTCCGGCAGATATTGTAGTGAAAGGAAAAATATTGAGCGAAACCGGCGATCCCTTCCCCGGCGCCACCATCATGGAGAAAGGAACTGCCAACGGCGTTACCTCCTCCGGCGATGGCACTTTTTCCCTCAAAGTAAAAGAAGGCGCTACGCTCGTAATCACCGCTGTTGGCTACAGCGTCACGGAAGTGAAGGCATCCGATGCGGGCATCGTGCGACTGAAAGCCGCTGTAAAACAATTGCAGGACTTCGTGGTAACCGCCGCGGGAATTGCACGCCAGAAAAACAGCCTGGGTTATTCGGTAAGCACGGTTACCTCCGATAAAGTAGCCCAGAAATCGGAACCAGACCCGGTGAGAGCCCTCACAGGTAAAGTGGCGGGCGTGAATATACAATCTGCCGGCGGCGTGGCCGGGGGCGGTACTAATATCACCATCCGTGGTAACTCCTCGCTCAATGGTAACAACCAGCCCTTGTTCGTGGTAGACGGCGTTCCCTTCGACAACTCCAGCTTTGCCAACGTGGGCGCCACTACGGTAGGCGGCGCAGGTGTTACCAACCGCGCATTTGACCTTGATCCGAATAACATTCAAACCATGACGGTGCTGAAAGGCGCAGCTGCCGCAGCTTTATACGGATCAAGGGCTGCCAACGGCGCTATCATCATCACTACCAAAGCAGGTAAAAAGAAAAGCCGTAAAGGCACAGAAATCACTTACAATACGGGTTACTCCGTGGAACAGGTGTCCGGCCTGCCCGATTACCAGACCAAATACGGACAGGGTACTAACAACGACTACCGGCAGGGGGTATATGCTTCCTGGGGCCAGCCCTTTGAAGGAGTGGAAAGTATCCTGCCTACACGCGCTACTATCCCGCATCAGCTCACCCGGCAGTTTTCTTCGGCAGTGTTTCCGCAGTTCTATGAAGCAGACGGTGTAACACCCATCCAGGTGCCGTATAAATCGTACGCAAAAGAAAATGCAAAGAACTTTTTCCGGCAGGGCAGCGTGTATGAAAATGCCATCACTATTTCCTCTGGCAGCGAGAAAGGCAACTTTAACGCCGGCTTCTCCAATACTAAAAATAAAGGCGTGGTGCCCGGCAATGAAATCAGCCGCACTTCTGTAAACATCGGCGGAAACATCCGGCTGGAAAATAAGTTCTACGCCAGCGGCGCTATCAACTATGTTACTACCCGGCAAAAAACACCACCGGTAGGAGGGCTTACAGGTTCTATCATGTCTACACTCATGTATGTGCCTACCAGCTACGACCTCACTAACTACCCATATGAGAACCCAATAGACGGAAGTAACGTATACGACTACACGGGAGTGGATAATCCTTACTGGTCCGTAAAGCACAGTCCCTCTACCAGCGATGTAGACAGGTACTACGGCAACCTGGTACTGGGCTTTGATCCTTTGCCCTGGCTCAATGTGCAGAACACTATTGGCTTCAATGCCTATACCGACAGGCGCATGAGCGTACGCGGAAAAGGCAGTTCTTCCTATCCCAACGGAAGTATCACATCAGATAATATTTACCGCCAGGAACTGGATAACACCCTGTTGGTAACCGCCACCAAACCTCTTACATCAGATATATCACTACGCGCTATTCTCGGTAATAACGTGAACCAGCGGCTAACAGACAGGAAAGCGTTTTATGGCGACAACATCATTGTAGCCGATCTTATAGATATGAACAATACCAGCTCTGTAACGCCGATACAACTTATCAATAACAGGAACATCCTGAAACAGCGCTACTACGCTTTCTTTACAGACATCACCTTTGACTATAAAAATTTTGCCTCCCTCAATTTTGTAGGACGCAATGATATTTCCTCCACACTGCCTGCCGATAACAGGAGTTATTTCTACGGCGGTGTGAACGGATCGCTGGTGTTCACAGAAGCGCTGCACCTGTCCAAAGAGGTGCTTAACTTCGGTAAGGTAAGGGCCGGTTATACCAAAGTGGGTAATGAAGCTTCACCTTACCAGACACAGAACTTTTACCAGATCAATCCTGTTCTTGGAGCCACTACCACGCCGGCCAATGTAGGGTTGCCTTTTACACCACAGGGAGGCAGCGTGTATAACGTGGTAACACAGGCTAACCTGCTTACCAACGCCAACCTGAAACCGGAGTTCATTACAGAACTGGAATTAGGTACAGAATTGCAGTTCTTTCATAATCGTATAGGCGTTGACTTTACCTGGTACAATAAAAAAAGTACCTCGCAGATCTTCGAGGTAACAGCAGCGCCTTCATCAGGTTATACCACCCAGATCCTCAACCTCGGCGAAGCCACCAATAAAGGCGTGGAAATAGGATTGAATGCCGCGCCACTGCAATCCAATAATGGCCTCAACTGGGATATTTCTGCCAATTTTACGCGCAACCGGAACATCATCCGGGATCTCGGTGGATATGAACGTTTCAGCTACGGCGGTACCAACGGTACCAGCAGCGTGCATGTGGTGGGGCAGCCCTATGGACTTATCCAGGGTACCGCATATGCACGAGACGATGAAGGGAATGTACTGATAGATCCCAATACTGGTAAGCCGCTTATCTCCGGTGCATTGAAAGCCATCGGCAATCCTAATCCCGATTTTATGGTGGGCATTACCAATACATTCCGTTTCCGCAGCTTTTCACTGAACATCCTGTTCGACTGGAAACAAGGCGGACAGCTGTACTCGCGGACTGTTGCGGAAATGCTGTCGCGCGGCGTTACACGTGATATGGAGAACCGTGAGTTTACCATCGTGTCGCCGGGTGTTTTGGGAGATATCAATACCCAAACCCCACTGCTGGACGATAAAGGCAACAAGATCCCGAATAACGTGGCGCTGTCTTTTGAAGATCATTTCTTCAGCGGTAGTATGGGGCCCGGGAATGGCGGTATCAACGAAGGATCCGTATTCGATGCCACCGTGTTCCGCCTGCGCGAAATTGCGCTGGGATACGAGATCCCCAAAGATTTTTTGGGTAAAACGCCTTTTGGATCCGCTTTCATTTCTGTTACAGGTCGTAACCTCTGGTACAGCGCTCCCAACTTTCCGAAGTATACCAATTTCGATCCGGAAGTCAGCTCACTGGGCGTGGGCAACTCACAGGGATATGATAACCTGGCAGTACCTACTACCCGCCGCTTTGGCATAAACCTGAAATGTTCTTTCTGATCATAAAACCAGATATGATGATGGCACTAAAATATATTACAATGGCACTGGCAGGTGTTCTCCTGGTAACAGGCTGCAAGAAGTTTGTGGATATCAATACAGATCCCAACAATCCCACCACTGCCCAGTTATCTTTATTGCTGCCGGCTACCGAAGTATCTATGGCTGCAAACATGTACCAGCTGAATAGCGGCACCGCCACGTTCATGCAGTACACCGTTTTCTCCTCCGGCCTGAGCAGGCTGCAGCAGCAGGGTACCAGCTTCAACGATTCCTGGGATGGCTTTTACACGCAAACGCTGAACGACATTGAATCCGTGATAAAAGCCGGCACCGCACAGGAGCAATGGGGATATGTAGCTATCGCCAAACTGGAGAAGGCATACCTCGTTAGCCTGATGGTAGACATGTGGGGCGATATCCCTTACTCACAGACGCAGAAAGGACAGGAAACTGTAAGTCCCCGGTTTGAGAAAGGCGCGGATATTTATGAGGATCTTTTGAAGATGATCGATGAAGCAGCTGCCGATGCTGCCAAGGTTTCCTCAACAGTATTGGTGCCCGCTTCGTCCGACCTTTTATACAGTGGCCTTAAAAGTTCCTGGCTGATGATGGCTAACTCCCTGAAACTAAAACTCTATAACCAGGTTCGCCTGGTAAACCCCGATCGGTCGGCCACCGCTATTAAAGCGCTGATTGCCGATCCTACGGCACTGATCAATACCAACACAGCGGATTTTACTTTCCGGTTCGGCCCCGGCCAGAACCCCAACAACAGGCATCCCTGGCATCGCTCGGAATACCAGGGCAGCAAAACGTTTTATATGAGCCAGTCGCTCATAGATCTGTTATTTAACAACGATGATCCCAGGCTCCGCTACTATATCATGCGGCAAAACGCTACTGCAGGATTAAACAATTCTGCTAACAGTAATGGTTACTACGGCCGCAACCCCGGCGATGGTACTGCTGCTCCCGCCGATCTGAACAGGCGTTCCACTTTCGGCATTTATCCTGCCGGTGGCTTGTACGACAATGCCCCGGTGAACAACATCCCCGCAGGTAATAAATATCTCACCAACACCAACGCTACCGGCGCCCTCAAGGTAGTAGGCCCCACAGATGGCACGGGTGCAGGCATCATGCCCATGATCACTAATGCAATGGTGAAGTTTATCCGTGCGGAGGCCGCTCTTACGCTCAATACCGGCGACGATGCGCGGCAGGCTTTTAAAGACGGCGTTACTGCCCATCTGAACAGTGTAAGCACCTATGCGGCAGCCAATGGCGGCGCCACGTTGGCGGCTGCTGTTATTACCGGTTTTACAGACGATCTGCTGGCAAAGTACGATGCCGCCACTAACGGGGGAAAACTGGAACTGGTAATGACGCAAAAATACATCGCACAATATGGCAATGGCATGGAAGCGTATAATGACTACCGCCGTACGGGGTTACCTGTTTTACGTACACCGTTGTCGCCGCTCAATACCTTCCCGCTGCGCCTGTACTATTCTGAAACGGAACTCACCGCCAACACCAGCCTGGGCGATGATGCCAGCCGCCTGCAGGTGGCACAGCAAACAACACCGGTGTTCTGGGATAAATAAGAAAAATAATTACGGGGACTAAAATCATCATTATGAAACATTGTATAGTAACTATATTGCTTATTGCATCAGTTGCATTTTCCTGTAAAAAAGTGAAGTACGAATGGGAGGGATATACCTATACCGCCGTACCGGTAGTAACCATAGATACTACCAAAACAGCCCTGCCAACGCGGCAGGCAGGCAAAGTGGCCTTCTTTAACCTGAATGATCCGGGAATTGCCGGCCAGGAGTTTGCTTTTACCCTCAGCTGGGAGGGATTTGGGAAAGAAACAGTTACTTCTATTGAAGTATATACCAGCTATAATAAAGCAGAAGCAAGCGTACCTGCTTACCCGTTAGTGATCTCTTCTCCCGGTAACCAATATACGAATATCGCCCAGTTCCCGCTACCTAGCATAGTAGGTACCAACGATCATTTATATGAAACGGTAACTGCCTTTCCAAAAACGTATTCCTTTACAGCAGCGCAATTGGCAACATTGAATAATGTAAGTCTTTCAAATGTGGCCGTAAACGATTACTTTTTGTTCAAATTTATCCTCAACCTGGCCGATGGCCGCAGGATCGTTACTTTTTTCAACAATATCTGCGATGAGGCAAGAGGTGAACCTGGCGATTGCCGCGTAGGCGTGAGATTTAAAAAACAATAGAAAACCCTTTTGATCAACCGAAACTGATAACCCGTATGAATAAACGATTTTATTACCTGCTGGTCCTGTTGCTCACTACCGTTGTTGTATCATGGGCGCAGCAGGTGCCATCTCCCAAAGAGCATTTTGGTTTTAATATCGGGGATGATTATAAGCTGGCTAACTACACACAAACTGCTGCCTACTTTAAAAAACTGTCGGCCTCACCGCGTACCAAACTGGTAGACATAGGGCTTACAGAAGAAGGCCGCCATCAGTATATGCTTATTGTATCTTCCCCGGAAAATATAAAACGGCTGGAAAGGTATAAAACTATCTCGCAGCAACTGGCGCACGCAGAAGGGCTTACGGATCAACAAGC
>JBCNPS010000312.1:0-8791 GCA_039593235.1 Chitinophaga sp.
GATCCTTGTAAAATCCTTGAAAGGTCTGAAATGGGAAACCCGTTCAGCAGGGTCATACAAGACCTTGATCGGAACATTTTTTGATACGCTTACTTTTGATAAGAACATCCCCAAATAGCTCCTGCCATGGCTTACAATGAAAAATTAGCGGAAAGGATCAGGCAGGCTCTTGCCCATTTACCGGATGTTGAGGAGAAGAAAATGTTTGGGAGCCTTGCATTTATGGTAAATGGCAAGATGTGTCTTGCCGCCGGCCCCAACCGGATGATGTGTCGTATTGACCCGGCTATTCATGAAGAAGCCCTTAAAAAGAAAGGAAGCCAAACCGTGATCATGAAAGGCCGCGCCTACAAAGGATATGTTTATGTGGATGAAGGGAGCCTTAAAACAAAAGCAGCTTTTGACTACTGGGTAAAGCTGGCCCTGGGCTTTAACAGGCAGGCAAAAGCATCCGTTAAAAAATGATCCCGCAGGTTATTATTATTTACGTGTTGCCACATTAAAAAGCTAAAACAGGTTTGATTATTGAAATGAATTTCAGGAAATTCGTTCTTTTATTTGTTCCCAAAAATAAAAGATTAATATGGTACGCTCTTCACAAGCAAAAAACATCCTGTCTCAAATCAATACTGAAACCAGGCTGGGCGACCTGCGGAAAATGGCGGGTGAGATTAAAAAAGATCATGAACTGGCTTTGGAACTTTGGTCAACAGGTGAATTTTTACCCCGGCAGCTGGCTATTTTGATTATGGACAAAAAGCAACTTTCCCAAAAACTCATTGACAGTTTAGATAACGACATCAGTCAACATAATGAAGAGGAAAAACTTCAATTGATTGACTGGTTAATGGCCAACCAACTTTCCAAAGACAAAAAGACAATTTCATTAATGGAAACCTGGGAAAACAGCCAGTCGTCACTGCAAAGACGGGTTTTTTGGTATTACCAGGCCCGGTTACGTTGGGTGGGGCAAACACCACCGCCAAACAGTGAAGAATTGCTTTCCAAAATTGAAACACGCATTGAAAAGGAAGTGCCGGAAGTACAATGGGCAATGAATTTCACTACGGCTCAAATCGGAATTTTTGAAGAAAAATATCGTTCAAGATGTGTTGCACTTGGAGAACGTACAGGGCTGTATAAAGATGAAATAGTTGCTAAAAATTGTACCCCTAATTATTTGCCCAAATTTATAGCCATCCAGGTAGATAAGCTGAAAAAATAAATTATTTATCATCGCCGGAGCCGGTTTCTTTTTTAATGTATACATCCTGCTGCGGGAAGGGTATGGTAATACCCGCGTTTTTAAATGCCCCGGATATCTTTTCAATAAGATCACTTCTCACAGGCAAATATTCTTTCATATCCCTGATCCAATAGATCAGTTCTATTTCAATAGCGCTATCGCCAAATTCTTTAAAGAAAACACCTGCTGCGGGATAGGAAAGGATTCTGTCATCTCCTTTGAGGAGATCAAGCAGCAGCGTTCTGGCAACATTGATATCAGTGGCATACGCTACCCCCACCATTAAGTGGCACCGCCTGAAATTGTTGCCCATCGTCCAATTGGTGAGCTGCTGGCTTAACAGGTCGCCGTTGGGAATGATGAGGTTTGCCCCGTCTATACTCTTGGCAATACTGCTTCTGAAACCAATGGATTTTACCGTGGCAAACTGCCCGTTAAATTCAATGATATCACCCACTGTTACGGGTTTTTCAAAAGAGATGATCAGGCCGCTTACAAGATTGTTCACAAGGCCCTGTAATCCCAGTCCAACGCCCACACCCAGCGCGCCCAGCACAATCACAAATTTATCGATGGGTATACCCGCTGCTGCAAATGCGAGGATCAGTCCTGCTGTAATGATAAAGATCCTGATAACCAGCAGCCAGCTGCCCGGTGAAAATCTTTTACGGGCATTATCTGCGTTATTAGGGATATCATGTTCAGCAGCAAAGTAGGAAACGAGCCTCGACAGGAAAACGGAACAGAGTAATACAAAAATAAAAATGGAGATCCCTGCAATAGAGTATTTGTAGCCGCCAATAGTTTGCTCCATGGTTACAAAGTTATTGACCGTAGCCGTGTAACCACGCAGGTGGTAGAAGTTCCTGGCAACGATCAATACCCATCCCAAAGCAAGTATGATATAAAAAATGGCGGGCGCTCTTTGTCCTACCCGGTTAAAGTTCAGGTAGAATAGTTGCCGGCTGGGTTGTTTATAAACGCTGGAAGCCAGTACCAGTCCTTCGTTGATAAGGCGGATGGCCCATAGGAACACGATGCCCATGATCAGGCTCACATACCCGCTGATCATGAAGGCCTTCGCCATATTGAAGCGGCCCAGTATATTCAGCAGGGAAGCGCTGATTTCAAACAACAAGAATATAAAAATGAAGTAGAGGATCTTTCTTTCCTTCAGCTCACTTCTTTTTTTAGTGATCAGCAGGGTGCTCATAAAAATGCTTCCGCCAACAGCTATGATCAGCATAAAATACCGTTCCGGCCTGGAAGCCTGTAAAATGGTATTATCAATACATGCCAATATAAAAAGAAGGGTGGCAATGGTCCAGAACCGCTGCCAGTAGGCGCTGATATAGCCTTTAAAAATGATTGCCAGGCAAATGGCTGATGCCACCCAGAGTACAAAGTTGAAGATAAAAGGAGGGGCGGCAAACAGGAACTGGAAAAGGGAAAAGGTGATGAGGATGGCGGCTGCTGCCGGACGGGCGGTTACCAGCGCACCCGGATCGGAGCCGGCAGATGGCTTTGCACCCTGTATCTGTTTTTTCAGGGAAGCCAGGAAATACCAGGCGCCGGCCAGCATAAGCAGCATAAAGCCTATCCTTAGAAAATGATCTGCTGCGTAGAACCGCAGCAGCATGATTTCCTTGGCAATAGAAAACCGGATGATTTCCGCCAGGGGCCTGGAGAATATAGGGCTTTGCCATATGAATGGAAATTCCTGTTGAAACGACTGGCCGGATAGCTGGCTGCTGTATATTTCGATGTCTTCCCTGGTGGAATTAATATCAAACAGCAGCAGGTCCGTTTTCAGCTGCTGCTCTTCTATCATGCCGGCGGCTTTTTCCAGGGCGCTGTCTACAGGAGCTACTGCAACAGCCGTTACATATAACCGCCTGATCGCCTTTACCGCGTCGGCAGAATCTTCGGGAATGGCATACAGGGAACGGTCGGTGGAAAGGGAATCGATCTGGAAACTCAACGCACTGATCTTCGCAGAATAATTTTGCAGTAATTGTTTCCTGTCGCTAACGCGTGCATGCAGTTCATTCAGTATGGAAGCCGATACATCCAGGTTCCGTTGTGCCTGGTTAGTGCCCCTGTTCACCAGGATCCCGTCTTTTACAATAGACAGCGAATGTTTCACATCCGCCCGGAACCTGTTGAATGCAATGGTATCGATGCCTCTTTTAAGAAATATTTTTGCCTGCTGGTTAAAAACCTGGATGTATTGAAGCGTTGCCCGCTGGCGGCTGGCCGTTTTCTCCTCTTCATATTTCTTAATGCTTTTTTCAGATTCGGTGACGCTAAGGTTTCTCAAAGTCCGGATCACCGAATTGACGCTATCTGCCTGTGCGGTAGATACAAGGGGGCATACTACGATGAATACAAGCAACAGAATTTTCATCTACCAATAAAATTAATTTCGCTAAAAAACAGGTACAAAACAGGCATTTCCTATTAATATAAGATTAATTCCCCGGATATCTTTTTATCAACAACAAAACAGCAGCTATAGTTAAAATAAAATAGAAAATTTTGTAACTTCCTTATAAATAAACATCTCAATGAAGGCCCCCCGGGTACTTTCATCTATTCCCCGGCAGCCGCCAATCAACCGCCGTCTTATCAGCCCAATTGGATAGCCGTATGGCGGACGACGAATAATGACGCGCTAAAATTGCTGTATTGCTCAAAAATCATAAAAACTTTTTTCGTCAAAACAACCTATCTTCCCGCCTGATAAACAACCAGAATACGCATATATTATTTAGATGCCTGCCGGTTATGAGATAATATTATAACTTGCAGCCTGTTTTCAGATCGATGCGCCCTTTAGTGTTCCACCATGAATATGTGCTCCTTTAAAGCCTTGCTGTTTGCAGGGGTGTTTTTATTTTTTTGTTTACCTGCACGGTCGCAGGGCTTAGTCTTCTCCTCCTTCGAGCAGGTACAGGAGAAGAGAACTTCACTGGTATTGAATGGCAATGAACCGCTTTGCCTGGATGGCAACTTCGGGCTGTCGTTCGACTTTGGTTTCTTCCCCGACAGGAGCGTGTATTACGGCTACGTGTTAAGGCTCATTAATAACCATCATCAGAATATCGATCTTATTTATAATCACCGCGATCAGCAGTTCAGCGTTATTTTCGGAGATGTATATACACAGCTCGATTTTAAAATAGACAGCGCCCGGTTGTTTCATCACTGGAATACCTGCAGCCTGCAGTATAACGGTCAAATGCTGTCGCTCACCGTGAACGGGAAAAATTTAGGAAGTAAAAAGATAGCATTGAACGACCAGTGCTTCCGTATATTTTTCGGAGCCTGCCAGCTGCATAGTTTTAAAACCAGCGATGTGCCGCCCATGCAGGTAAAAAGCGTTGCGTTGTATCGTAATGATAAAATGGATGCCTTCTGGCCGTTGAATGAAATGGCCGGCGTGCATGCGGAAGACAGTATCCGCCGCCGTGTGGCCAATGTGGTGAACCCCGTTTGGGGTACGCCGCTGCACCAGCAGTGGCAGTTACTGAAAGTACTAACGGTGAAGGGTAATGGTAGTTATACTTTTGATCCTTCGGAAGAAGCGGTATATGTGGTGGCCGCCGACAGCATCCATCATTTCCTCCTGCGCGACCGCTCCATGAAAGCGGAGGCGCTGAGCCGGCAGGAATACCTGGCTCCCGGTTATCAATCCATATACAACCCGGATAACCATACCCTGTACAGCGTGCATGTGGATCAGCAACAACTGGCAGCATGGCAACCCGCTACCCGCAGCTGGGATATCCCTTTCGATTCGGCTGAGATCACCCAGTACTGGCAAACCAATAAATTTATCCGCAAAAGCGATAACGCGTTGTATATACTCGGCGGCTACGGCCAGCTGAAATATAAAAACGGGGTGCAACGCTTTGCTTTCGATACCCGTAAATGGGAAGCCGTAACCGTGCAGCAAACGGACTATAAACCAAGATACCTTTCCGCACTGGGCGCCACCGCAAACGGGGATACCGCTTACCTGCTGGGCGGCTATGGCAGCGATAACGGGGAGCAGATGCTGAATCCCCGCTATTACTACGACCTGTTACAATATGATGTAGCCAATAACCGCATCAGGAAAGTGTACACATTGCCGGAGCCTGCGGAACCTTTCGTGTTTGCATCGTCTATGGTGATCGATACCACGGATCACAGCTATTACGCATTGATGTTTCCGAACGACCGGTTCCGGTCGCGCTTACAACTGATCAAAGGCTCCTTGTTGCAGCCGGAGTTCCAGCTGGCCGGCGATACCATTCCCTACGCATTTGTAGATAACCGCTCCGCTGCCGATCTGTATTATTGCCCCCGCAGCCACCAGTTGCTGGCAATAACGCAGATAGTGGACCGGGACAAAGCCACCGAAGTACGCATTTACTCACTGGCCTTTCCACCGGGACAACTGGCTTTATCGGCCGCATTGGGGGCCGGGTTTAGTGTAGCCTGGTGGTGGTGGCTGCTGGCAGGGGGAGTGTTAGCGGCAGTTGTTGTATATTATTTATATAGACGCCGTTTTAATAAGCCAGCCATAGCTGCAATCCCCGTAACACCGGCGCAAACAGCAGCAGCCCCCGCATCGCCGGAACCGGTGGCGGTAATGGCGGCAGCCACCGAACCGGAAGATGTGATTGCCGGCAGGGCGGCCCTACTGCTGTTCGGCGAGTTCCAGGTGCTGGATAAAGATAAGAACGCCTTAACGCAGCTGCTGTCGCCCCTGTTGAAGGAAATGCTCCTGCTGATAGTGATCCATACGGCCTGGTCGGGCAAAGGCATCTCCTCGGAAAAATTATACGAGATCCTTTGGCATGATAAGTCCGAGCGGGACGCACGGAATAACCGTTCCGTGAATATGGTAAAGCTCAAAGCCATTCTTGAAAAGTTGGGCAGCGGTGTTATCCTCCGGGAAGAAGGTCGCTGGAAGATCACCTACGATCCCGACCTGCTTTGGGTGGACCTGGCGGAGTTTAGCCGCCTGGTAAAATCGGCTTCCCCGGGTATGGACCGGATCCGGCTGCTGCTGAAAATAGTAAAGGAAGGGACCTTTCTTTTCCGCACCGACTATTCCTGGCTGGAAGACATCAAGTCAGATATTTCTTCCAAAGCCCTCGATGTGTTGCTCGTAGAAATGAACGGGCTGCCTGCCGGTGCTTCTCCCGAAATATTTATTGATATCGCCAACGCTATTTTCGTATTTGACCCTATCCACGAAGATGCCCTTCGTGCAAAATGTAAAAACCTGATCCGGCAGGGCAGACCCTCTATCGCCAAATCAGTTTATGAAAAATTTTATAAAGATTACCGCCATATGTACGGTGAAAACTTCCGCCTGAACTTCCAGGATATCATCTCCTGATCATTGCTTTCTGTCTTTTTTAAAAAAAATACTGCGATTAATAGCGCATTAATACGTTCGTTAATGGATTTATTAGCGTGTAGCGCATTGATTTGCAATATGATTTTTTGAAGAAGCAATTTTCACAGCAAAGCGTTATGTTACTGGATTCCACGATCTGAAAGTTTCCCTGTCCTAACACGTACTATCAGCGTAGCTCCCGCTTTACTGGAAATTAATTCCACGGTTCTGTTTATTTTAAACCATTAATTATCAATCAATTATGAGATTTTGCTTGCCAGTCTTGCTTTTGCTCTGTTGTACACAGGCAATGGCCCAGCGAACCCTTATTAAGGGTAAAGCCACGGACGACAAAAACAATCCGCTACCAGGGGTCAGCATCATGGTGAAAGACACCCGCAACGGGGTGGCCACTAATGAAGATGGCGTATTTTCTATTTATGTAGCCGATCCGAAAACCACCATTCTCCGGGCTACCATGACAGGTTATGAAACAAAAGAAATGGCGCTGAACGGGAAAACGACCATCCAGTTTTTACTGTCGCCTTCTCCCATCAACTTAAAAAATGTGGTGATTGCAGGCGCTATGGGGCTTAACCGCCAGGCGAAATCAGTAGGTTACGCCACCCAGTCGGTAAATCCCAACAACCTCACGGAAGCACGGGACCTGAACATCGTAAACGGCCTCGCCGGTAAAGTAGCCGGCCTCCAGGTTACTACCACCGGTCAGCCGGGATCGTCCAGCCGCCTTATCCTGAGAGGGGAAAACTCCATGACGCAAAACAACCAGCCCCTTTGGGTAGTAGATGGGGTACCTATCAACAACGATATGGGCGACGGAAGGGACAACCTCGATTTTGGCAACGGCGCTGCGGACATCAACCCCGACGATGTGGAATCCATCCAGATCCTCCAGGGGCCTAACGCAGCCGCACTCTATGGCTCCCGCGCCGCCAACGGCGCCGTGCTGGTGGTGACCAAGAAAGGTAAGATCGGCGACGGCCTCGGCATCGCCATCAACCAGAACACCCTCGTGAACTCCATCGCCGAGTTCCCAGCTTACCAGAACGTATACGGGGAAGGCGCCAACGGTTATACCGTAGGCAACGGCAACAATATTGTGCCGGGTACCGATGCCGTACGCATGGGCCTCAACGGTTCTACCTGGGGAATGCCTATGCTGGGGCAACCTTACGACGACTTCAGCGGCAAAAGGGTAGAAGGTGGTTTCCTGCCGCAACCAAGCAATGTTACTTCCCTCTATAAGCCCAGCATCACCAACAGCTCCGGTATTTCCATCAACAAAGCGGATGAACAGTCGTCGTTCCGCTTGTCATATATGTTCACCAACAGCGATGATGTGCTGAAAAACCAGAACATCATCAAGAAGCATAACATTTCCCTTAACGCAGGCCGTAAACTGGGTAAGTTCCTGAACGTGGAAGCAAGGGTGATGTATACCAACCAGGGCACAAAGAACCGTACCTACCGCAACCTCGATCCTTCCAGCCCGATGGCGGCCTACGTGTATATGCCCCGCAGCGTAAACATCAACTCCCTCTCGCCATGGGCGGATCCCTTCGGTAACTCTGTTACTTTCGGCGCCGTGGGCAGCGTGGAAAACCCGCTGTGGATGCTCTACGAAAATGAAAACGAAGACAAATCCAACCGCCTCCTGGCCGGTATAACGGCCACGGCTAAACTTACCAACCACCTTAACTTCCGTATAATGGCTTCTTCCGATATAAAAGTTGCCAGCTATTACCAGTATAAGGAACTCGGTGGCCTCAGAACGCCGAACGGGTTTTATTCGAACTCCAACCAGAACAACCAGATGTGGGACTACCAGGCGATGTTCATGTATAACAATAAGCTGAGCAAATCTTTTAGTCTTACTGCCAACCTGGGCGCAGAGTATGTCACCAACAACAACCAGTTCAGGGGCGCCAGTATTGCTTCCCTGCTGGTACATGATATGCCCAGCATCCAGAACAGCACCGCGTTCCCAGCCGCTACAGAATCGCTCGTACGTTCTAATGTGCAATCGATTTACGGCAATGCCACACTGGCTTTCCGCGATTTCCTTTTCATCGATATCACGGGTCGTAACGACTGGTCATCTACACTGCCTGTAAACAACAGCTCTTTCT
>JBCNPS010000313.1:0-8786 GCA_039593235.1 Chitinophaga sp.
CTATAGTGCGGTAAATGAATACGCCTTTTTTATCCATACCCGGTACCGGCGGCACAAAGGCGGCGGAACCGGTGGCAATTACCAGGTAGTCGTAGTTTTCCACAATGCCCTTATAGGACTGTACTGTTTTCTGCGTGCGGTCGATCTGTAATACCGGGTCGCCCAGGTGCAGCCGTATACCCTGTTCTGCATACCAGTCGGCCGTCGCCAGCAGCAGATCATCCGCTGTTTTACCGTCAAACCAGGAAGTAAGATGCACACGGTCATAAGCGGGGCGGGGTTCTTCACCAAATACAACCAGTTCTATCGGGGTATCGGCAGATTTGGAAAGGATCTTCTCACAAAATTTGTAGCCCACCATACCGTTTCCTATAACTACTATTTTCATTCGACTATATTTAAGGATCAGAAAACTTGAATTATATTATAATAAATTTAATATAATATTATTTCTTGCTTTGGAGATGATTTTTAAGGTAGGTGTATGATGTTGGTTATAAAATTAAGCGTTTTTGTTTTAATTTTATATAAGATTCAATGTTAAATCATCACATAATTTTAAATACAATATGTATGCATGCATCATATCCATCTTTATCTTTAGTAGGTGCAGGGCCCGGAGATCCTGAAATGATCACCCTGAAAGCGATCAATACCATCCGCCAGGCCAACGTTATATTATATGATGCATTGGTGAACGAATCCCTGCTTACCTATGCCTCACCGGCAGCGGTGATTAAGTTTGTAGGCAAAAGATATGGTTGTCATGCCCTGTCGCAGCAGGAAATCAACCACCTGATCGTGGAAATGGCATTTACCCACGGCCACGTTGTCCGGCTCAAAGGTGGCGATCCCTTCGTGTTTGGCAGGGCGGTAGAGGAAATTGAAACTGCCCGCAGGCATGGAATTGCGGTAGCGGTGATACCGGGCATCTCCAGTGCGGTGGCTGTGCCGGCGTCGCAAATGATACCGCTTACCTGCAGGGGTATTGCGGAAGGCTTTTGGGTAACCACCGGCACCACGCAATCCGGCGATATTTCAAAGGATATAGGGCTGGCAGCGCAATCCACCGCCACCGTAGTGATCCTGATGGCCATGAGTAAACTGGAGGGCATCATGGATATTTTCCAGGCGCATGGCAAGGCAAATACACCGGTAGCTATTATCCAGGACGGCACTACGCCACGGCAGAAAATGGTGACAGGCACGGTAAGGGATATTGTATGGCGCGCCCAGGCAGCGGGTATGGGCAACCCTGCTATTATAGTGGTAGGGGAGGTAGTAAAGCTGCAATCCCTGCTGGCGGACGGAACATTGCAACAATTACAAAACAGTAGTACAATACATGAAGAAAGATAAACAGGGCTGTGATGGTAAAACATGTCTCCTTTGCCGGTTATCCCTGAAAGAATGGGTGCCTGCAACAACATTGCACCGCAAAAATTTTATACTGAACAAAGGAGAAACCCTGTTTAAAGAAGGCGATAAGGTGGAGGGCATCTACTTTATTTATGAAGGCCGCATGAAAGTGCATAAACATTGGGGGCCTGATAAAGAACTCATCGTCCGCTTTGCACAAAAAGGTGATATAGTCGGGCATAGGGGGATAGGCGGTACTGAACATTTTTATCCCATATCTGCCACTGCACTGGAACCTGTAAAAGTTTGTTTTATAGAGATGGATTTTTTCCAGGCATCTCTCAAAATCAATCACGACCTGCTGTACGAACTAATGCTGTTCTATGCACAGGAACTGCAAACCTCCGAAAAGCAAATGCGTAACCTGGCGCATATGTCTGTTAAAGGCCGTATGGCCAATGCACTGTTACTGCTGCAGCAAAAGTTTGGTTTTAATAAAGATGGTTTTATTGACCTGGCGCTCAGCAAACAGGACCTCGCCTCCTATATCGGCGCTACCTATGAAACCACTTTCAGGGTATTGAATGAGTTGATAGAAGAGAGGATGGTGGCTGTTTCGGGCAAGAGTATCACTATCCTGAATGAAAATAAATTATTGCGCCTTACGGAAATCAGTTAGCCGGTATCAGGCAATGTATTTGCGCAGCTTCTTCTCGCTTAATATGGTGATGGCACGGCCTTCCACGGTAATCAGTTTCTCGGCAATAAACTCCTGCAGGTTACGGTAAATAGTTTCATAGGTAGTGCCAGAAAACGAAGCCAGATCCTGCCTGCTGATCGTAAAATGAAGCGCTTTGTGCAACCGGCTCAGTTCCAGTAAAGCATCTGCCAGCCTGCTTTTTACATCCATATGCACCAGGTTGCGCATTTTCCTCTCCGCTTCCTGCAATTCATCCGCATAAAATTGCATCAGCTTCAGCGACAAGCTGGGATTCACTTTCAGCGATGCTTCAAAAAATGCCAGCTCGGTATAACACACCGTTGTGTCTTCTATTGCCGTTGCTGAAACGGTGTACAGCCGCTCCCCGCTACCCAGGCCACGATGCCCCAGGATATCGCCCTGTTGCGCAAAGCGGACGATGAGTTCTTTATCAGGCCCCCATTGTTTATGCACCTTCACTTTTCCATCATACAAAAAAAAGATTCCTTTCACGGGGCTCCCTTCCTGGAAAATGGTTTCATTTTTCTTAAAAAAAAGATGCTGCCTGTGATCTGATACTGCTGCAATCCATTCTGGAATACTGTACTGGCATAAAAAACACGTGTTTAAATCGCAGTTCCCGGCTTTTTTCATGATTGCAATACTAGTGTTTTTTTGGGTTTTTGGAAGAAAAAATAGGTTTTAATATGATTTAGATCATATTTTTGCAGTGGAAAAGAAGAAATTATTGTCATTTTATATAGTATGAATCATAAAAAAGAGCAAAAATTTGCCGGGAACATGTCACGGAGAGTATTTTATCTTAGTCTCCAGGCATGTATCAACGCGCTGGCAATCGGCGTAGTGGCAAAAGTACTGGTGTTGCTTATCAGTCTCATTACCAACCTTTCGTTTCACGGTAAATTTTCATTTGAAGAAGCAGGGCCCGCAGGAAATCAACTGGGCCTCCTGGTAATTGCAGTTCCTATCATCGGTAGCCTCCTGGTAGGCGTGATGGCCCGTTTCGGCAGTAAAGCGATCCGCGGGCACGGTATCCCTGAAGCCATGGAAAATATTATTGATAATGAAAGTAAAATTCCGCCTGTAATAACATTACTGAAACCTATTTCGGCCGCTATTTCTATTGGTACGGGTGGTCCCTTTGGTGCGGAAGGTCCTATTATCGCTACCGGTGGCGCCATTGGCTCTTTTACCGGGCAGGTGATCCATATCTCCTCTGCAGAAAGGAAAGTATTGCTGGCAGCCGGCGCCTGCGCTGGTATGGCGGCTATATTCGGCAGCCCGCTGGCGGCCATCCTGCTGGCTATTGAGCTGCTGTTGTTTGAGTTCTCTCCCCGTTCAGTGATACCAGTAGCCATTGGCTGTATCACCGGCGCGGGTATGCATATCCTGCTGTTCGACAGCAACCCGGTTTTTGCCATGCCGGATATTCCCGCTGTTACTGATATTGCCCTGGTTACTTATGTGCTGATGGGCGTAATAGTGGGTGTGGTAGCTGCTTACGTGTCGAAGTCTGTTTACTTCGTGGAAGACCTGTTCGAGAAATTGCCCATCCACTGGATGTGGTGGCCTGCATTGGGCGCCGTTGCCGTGGGTGTGATCGGTTACTTTGCCCCGCATACCATGGGTGTTGGGTATGATAATATCAAAACATTGCTTACCGGTACTGCGCCAATGGCCCTGCTGGTATCACTATGTTTGCTTAAATATACTTCCTGGGTGATTTCCCTGGGCAGTGGTACTTCCGGCGGAACACTGGCGCCGTTGTTCACTATCGGCGGCGCATTCGGCGCATTGCTGGGAGTAGCGGTGCTGCAGATATTCCCCGGTAGCGGTATCAATATCGCTACGGCGGCGCTTATAGGTATGGCAGCGATGTTTGCCGGCGCTTCCCGCGCACTGCTCACTGCTATTGTATTTTCACTGGAAACCACCGGGCAAACACATGGGCTCCTGCCACTGATAGGCGCCTGTACGGCTGCTTATTTCGTATCGTTTTTCCTGATGAAAGGCAGTATCATGACCGAAAAGATCCGCCGCAGAGGCGTGGCCACCCCGGAAGAGTATACACCGGATATGATGCAGCTCATCAACGTGGCAGCCGTAAAGGTGAAGCCTTCTGTAATGCTGCAGGAAAATTTTACCCTGGCACAGGCTTACCAGCTGTTGCAAAGCAATGCCGCCTACAATTACCGTTTTCTTCCGGTAACGGATGCGGACGGGCACTTCAAAGGATATATCAGCAGGCAGCTGTTGTCGGACACAGGTACCACACCGCTCCGGGAACACCTGGAACCATCTGCGCCTTACGTGTATCCCGCCGATGACATCAACCTGGTAACAGAACTCTTTAACAGTTACCCGCCGGATATCCTGGCTGTGCTGGACCCGGAAAAGAAATTAAATGGCGTTGTTACCGCCGATGCGGTGCTGAGGATCTATGGAGAACGCCGCATGGCTACTGCAAAATATCACTCTGCTTTTTATGGTAATACCCGCCTGCTGCGATTGATGGCACGCGGAAAACGCCTGCTGGCAAGATCTTAACCTGCTGACATAACGGTTGAAATACGGGTCCACCCTCCGGGGTGGGCCTTTTTTTATGCCTGTTAAAATATTCTCCTGTGTTGTCCGTCTTCGTATAAAAGCTTCTTAACTTTAATACATGCAGCGGAAATTATCTTCTATCGAAGAAAGAATACAACAGTCGCAGAACTTCCGGAACGGTGCGTTCCAGAACCTCTCTCTTACGCCTATGAAGCCGGAGAATGTTACCTATTTCACCATGCTCCGGAAAATGCTGCGGCGCCCGGCAAATACACGCCCTCCGGGACCTATGCCCACAGTGCATACGGACCTCAAAGCATTATATTCGGAAAAGCCGGTGATTACCTGGTTTGGTCATTCTTCCTATCTTATCCATGTAAAGGGATTTAATATACTGGTAGACCCCGTGTTCAGCGGCAGCGCATCTCCCATGTCGTTTATGGTAAAGGCATTCCCCGGTGCAGATGCCTATACGCCTGCAGATATGCCCGAAATAGACCTGATGATCATCACCCACAATCACTATGATCATCTCGATAAAAAAACACTGGCGGAATTAAAACCCCGCACCAAACAAATATATACCGGCTTAGGCGTGGGCCGCGACCTGCAGCACTGCCTGGCAACGGGTAACAATATCACGGAAATGGACTGGTGGGAAACCCGTGAAATAGCCAATGAAATTGTGCTAACGGCTACGCCTGCACGGCATTTCTCCGGTCGTGGACTCAAAAGAGGCGGTAGCCTCTGGTCTTCTTTTGTACTGGAAATTTTCGGGTATAAGATCTTTATCGGGGGAGACTCGGGGTATGATACGCATTTCAAAACTATTGGTGATAAATTCGGTCCCTTCGATATCGTAATACTGGAATGCGGACAGTACAACGATTACTGGCCTTTCATCCATATGAAACCGGAAGAAACCGTGCAGGCGGCTATCGACCTGCAGGCAAAAGCCCTGCTGCCGGTACACTGGGGCAAGTTTGTGCTGGCAATGCACGCCTGGAACGATTCCCCCGAAAGAGCCACTGCCGCCGGCGCACAAAGAGGCTTGCTGGTTACCACGCCCCGTATAGGAGAGCCGGTAACGGTAGGTGCGCATTATCCGCAGGAGCACTGGTGGGCAAATGCCTAGATCAGTCGTTCTTCTTCCGCATGTCCCTCACCGCGAATACAGGTTATTTTAATATTAAAGCTGCATAAACGGTTCATAATAAGGTATATTTAGTAAACAAAATGGTAGCATCATTGTTTCACTAACATGTCAACAACTCAGATTATGCAGCCACGTATCGCATCTCTCAGCAAACTGGAACAGGACGGAAGAAAAATCTCCCGGTTGCCTTTCTCGATCAGGATCTTACTGGAAAATGTATTGCGGAACCACGACAACTTCGCTATCACTGATGAACACCTGGAAACCCTCGTAAATTGGGACCCGGCGGGAACAGACAAGGAAATACCTTTCAAACCTGCCCGTGTACTGATGCAGGATTTTACCGGTGTGGCCGCCGTAGTAGATATTGCCTCCATCCGCGCTGAAGTGATCCGTAAAGGGAAAGACGGCGCCAGGATCAACCCGGCTATCCCGGTGGATCTTGTGGTAGATCACTCTGTACAGGTAGATTTTTTCGGGACAGACTATTCTTACACAAAAAATGTAGCCTACGAATATGAACGTAACAAAGAACGTTACCAGCTGTTGAAATGGGCACAACAGGCTTTCGATAATTTTACGGTAGTGCCTCCCGGCATGGGTATCTGCCACCAGGTAAACCTCGAATACCTCGCCAAAGGCGTTATTAACCGCGATGGCTGGCTGTTTCCCGATACGCTGGTGGGCACGGACTCGCATACGCCTATGGTGAATGGCATCGGTGTTCTCGGCTGGGGCGTGGGCGGTATAGAGGCGGAAGCAGCCATCTTAGGACAGCCAATTTATTTTACCTGTCCACAGGTGATCGGGCTGCGCCTCACCGGGCAGCTTACTGAAGGTGTTACAGCTACGGATATGGTGCTTGCTATTACGCAGCTGCTGCGTAAATACGGCGTGGTGGATAAATTTGTGGAAGTGTTTGGCGATGGACTGGATTTCCTTTCTGTACCGGATCGCGCTACTATTTCCAATATGTCGCCCGAGTTTGGTTGTACCGTTACCTATTTTCCTATAGACACACAAACGTTGCAATACATGCATCGTACCAACCGCTCCAAAGAAGATATTGCACAGGTGGAAGCCTATTGCAAAGAGAACATGCTCTGGCGGCATGGCAGCGAACAAATCACTTATACAGACATCCTTGAACTGGACCTGTCGCAGATACAATCTGCCGTGGCAGGCCCTAAACGGCCACAGGACCGCATCCTGGTGCGCGACCTGCACAACGAATTTGAAACCCTGCTCAGCAAGGAATTTAAACGCATGTATACGCCCGAAGGAAAACGCCGGGATACCGCATGGCTGTCGGAAGGTGGTTCAGGAACTTCCTTCACCTACGAAATACAAAAACAGGTGGAAGAAGTAGCCGTGGAACTGGATTATCTTAAATCCGTTCGTATTAAACTGAAAAATGAAGAGTATGTGCTGAGCGACGGCGCCATCACCATTGCCGCTATCACCAGCTGTACCAATACTTCCAACCCCAGCGTAATGATAGGGGCGGGACTGGTAGCGAAGAAAGCCATCAGCCGCGGGTTATATGTGAAGCCCTGGGTGAAAACCAGTCTTGCTCCCGGCTCAAGGGTAGTAACGGAATATCTCAAACGCTCCGGTTTACTTTCTGAACTGGAGGCGTTGCGGTTTCATATTGTGGGGTACGGTTGCACTTCGTGTATAGGTAACAGTGGTCCGCTGCCGCTGGCCATTGCTGAAGCGGTAGACAAAGGCAACCTGGTAGTGGCATCCGTATTGTCCGGCAACCGTAACTTCGAAGCAAGGGTGCATCCGCAGGTAAAAATGAATTTCCTTGCCTCGCCATTGCTGGTGGTGGCCTATGCCATTGCGGGCCGCATTGATGTGGATATGCTCACCGCCCCGCTGGGCTATGATCCCAACGGAGAGCCGGTATATCTCCGCGATATATGGCCTACACAACAGGAAATCAATGATGCGGTAGCTGCTGCTGTAAAGCAGGAAGACTTTGAAAATATCTACAAGGTGATATTTGACGGCGACGACCAGTGGCGCGGTTTACTGGCGCCCTCCGGGAATAATTATCACTGGAGCAACGACTCCACTTATATCCGTGAAGCGCCGTTCTTTAAAGGGTTGTCTGAATTTCCACCTCCGGTGGAAGATGTAAAAAGTGCCCGCGTTTTACTGAAACTGGGCGACTCCGTGACTACCGATCATATTTCACCGGCAGGATCATTCAAACCGGATACCCCCGCCGGCAAGTACCTGCTGGATCATGGTATCGATCCGCGATTGTTCAACTCCTATGGCTCCCGCAGGGGAAACCATGAAGTAATGATCCGCGGCACCTTTGCCAATGTGCGTATTAAAAATGAGTTGTCGCCGAAGGAAGGCGGCTTTACCACCATTATTCCATCCGGCATGGTGCTGCCCATTTACGATGCCGCGCAGCAATACGCCGCTAAAAAAATACCGCTTATTATATTAGCCGGGAAGGAGTATGGCAGTGGTTCTTCACGCGACTGGGCCGCGAAGGGCACCAACCTGCTTGGTGTAAAAGCAGTGATCGCGGAAAGTTATGAACGTATTCACCGCAGCAACCTGGTAGGTATGGGCGTACTTCCATTGCAGTATATGGAAGGTGAAAATGCCGCCACGTTAAATCTTACCGGAACAGAATCATATACCATCAGCGACATTTCCAATAGTCTTGTTCCCAATAAGATACTAACGGTAACGGCTATCCCGGCAGAAGGAGCGCCCATTACTTTTAAGGTGAAATCAAAACTAAATTCTTTGATAGAGATCGAGTACTACCGGCATGGAGGTATCCTGCAATACGTGCTGCGGGCGTTCCTCGAAAAAGCGTAGGGATCGCCTTCGGCAAGCGGATTTTGTCTGACTCAGGATTTTGATGATTTCGCTGATTTGATCATTTTTGATTTAGATGATTTGGGGAGATATAAGCGAGTATTTTTTTCCGCTTATATCTCCCCAAATCATTTAAATCAAAAAAAGTTCAAA
>JBCNPS010000314.1:0-8763 GCA_039593235.1 Chitinophaga sp.
AAGTGTGACGGTCCCTTTACGTTGCACAGTATTATTGTTAATATCTTTTCCCTGAACTACCCAAACATAGGTACCCACTGCAGCAATACTGCCGTTAACGGTGCCGTCCCATCCCTTCAGATAAGCAGTACTTGAAAACATTAACTTACCCCAGCGGTCAAACACACGGAAGAACTCCATCTGCACAATACCTACCGGCAACGGGCGGAATATATCATTCAGGCCATCTCCGTTAGGAGAGAAAGCATTAGGGATATATATATCAGGTCCTTTTATAAAGCGTACAAAAATGTTATCTGTACCTGAACAACCTTCTTGCGTATAGGCGGTAACGGTATAGGTGATATCGCGGTTATACGTAGTTACCGGGTTATAAATATTACGGCTGTTTAACCCATCCGGGGGGCTCCAGGTATACCGCACGCCGCCGGTAGCATTCAGCTGGAACGGCGTGTTCAGCATAATAATGGTATCGTTGCCGGCAAACGCATTTACCTTGGGCACCACTTTTACCAATGCGGTGGCAGTAACCGGTTTGGGGCATCCCAGTGTATCCGTTACTGTTACTGTGAACAAAGTAGTATCCGGCGGATGCGCCAGCGTAACAGCAGATGTTGATTTATCTACATAAAAGGCAGGCGTCCATTTGTAGTAAGCGCCGCCGGTAGCGCGCAGCGTAAGCGGAACGCCGAAACACACAGTGGTGTCAGGAGCGGCTGTGGCCCTCGGAGGGTCCACTACCTTGAGTGTAACGGTATCGGCAGAACGGCATTTTCCCAACGCTACCTGTATCTCATAACTTTGTTTGGGCGGGGAAGGCGTTACATATGCATCCGCCAGTGTGGATACTACCTGGTTGCGGTCCAGGTCGGTCCACCGGTAAGTATAAGCCCCGTCGGTAACAGCCGGTAAATGCACTTCATCACTGGTGCAAACGGTGCTGTCGGATATGGTTTTCACACGGATGGTATCTCTCACATCTACCTTAATATCCTTAAAATTGGTACAACCCTGTGTATCCGTAAACGTTACTTTATATTCCGATGATTTGGGAGGATATACAATGGCATTGGGCGTAGTGGGATTCAGGATGAAATAATTATCAGGCGTCCATGCATAGGTGCCCGGAAGTGTACTGGTGGCCCACATCTGCAGGCTGTCTTTGGCACAAAGCAATGTATCGTTAGTGGCGGTGAAGGGCGGCTTATCATAAATTACCAGCGGCTTTGTGATGGTTTGCTCGCATCCTTTTATATTCCTTGCCAGCAGCTTTACATTATAGGTACCTGGTGTTTTGTAGATATACTGGGGGTTGGCGAGGTTAGACGTATCGCCGTTACCGAAATCCCATTTATAATAGTCGATGGCACCGGCATCAGATTGTGTAGATGCAGAGTTGAACCTGGTTTCTTTATTTACACAGGCGCCGGCAGTGGTGAATGCAGGTTTGAATACCGGGTACGCATATACGGTGGCAAAGGCGCTGTCGCCGCAATTGCTGGCTTTATCCACATACAGCTTTACCGTGTACGTGCCCTGGCTGGCATACGTATGCTGAATAGGATCCGCACTGTTGGTTTCAAGGAAGGTGCCATCTCCAAATTCCCAGCGATAGGGCTTTCCAAGCGTGCTGTTGTTGGTGAAGGTGATGGTTAAACTGCTGCAGTCCGCATACTTTTCAGGCATGGAGGCAGTAGCCTGTTTCACGCAGGAAGTGATGTTGATGTGAAAGTCTTTCCGCAACGTGCCGATCTTTTGTCCCTTACGAAACTCATTTACGCAAACCGTTACTACATACTTACCTGCCGCCGGCGCTACGCCGGAAATAATGCCCGTGTGCGGATCTATAGTAACGGTAGATCCCAGCGGGCTGCTGCCGCTGAAGGGCGATACATAGCTGGCAAAACTGTAAGGGGGCGCTACTGCGGCAGGAGGGATATCTCCTTCGCTGGTTTGACCGCCTTTATACGCATCGCAGAACTCATAGCTGAGAGAATCCGCATCAGGATCCGTCGCAGAAAAATCATACGTGAATTTCTTATCGGAGCAAACGAGGGTAGCTTCTTCTTTATTAAAAACAGGGCTTGAGTTATTGGTAGCGCCGGAATTGCTGCCGGGTATATCTGCGTAGTAGGTAGCGCCGGTGCCAAGGTCGCCCGGACGGCCGCCGGGAATAGGTTCTGCCACGATGTTCTCCATATACGGATCACGGCAGCAGCTCTGGAAAGCAATGGTATAACCGGAAGTGTTTACCGGGATGGAAATAGTAGTAGTGTAAGTGCCTATCTGGTAACAGATCACCGGCGGATTAACAATACACGGATCAATTTTGGCAAGGGTTTTTACTTCAAAATCGGTACGGGTAATCTGGTACCGGCCTATTGTCCGGTAATCGCCCCTGTCGAAAGAGGAAAGTACAACAGCGCTGGGCATTTTGGCGATACGTTCTCCATCGCCGCAAATGCGGTATAATTTCAGTGTGATGGAATATTGAAGCGTATTCCCGCTTTGCCCCAGGAACTTATAGTATACCTGTCCGCCTATAATATGACTGGCCTGCGCCACCAGGGCGCACACCATGCATAGCAGGATGACAAGCAATTTTTTCACAACATGTGTTTTTTAGATTATAGTTGACAAAACGCCATAAACTGTTCCAATATCACATTGCTCTCTTCAGCTATTTCCCACATACCCATGTGACCTACGTTTTCAAAAATATGTATACTGCCTGTTGCCGGTAAGGTTATTTGCGGCAGTATGTTATCCAGTGGCACAGCATTATCATCTTTCCCGATCATAAATAATACCGGCGCCCGGAGGGTTTTCAATACGCCGGTTCTGTCCGGCCTTTTTGCCATTGCTTCGTAATACGCTACCAGGGCGGGAAGCTGGCATTCCATGCCCATTTTTACATAGGCGTCCACTAATTCGCTGTGTTTACTTTTGGTAGCGGGGCTGAACATATTGGGCAATGTTTGCCTTAAAAATGTTTCTGCACCGTATTGTTCCATCATACGGATGGATTTGCGCCTTCCTTCCTTTTTCTCTTCACTGTCTGCCCTGGCGGTAGAATGAAAGAGGCCCAGTCCTTTCAGCAGCGCCGGGTATTTTTCTGCCAGTGCCAGTGCAATATAACCACCCATAGAGTGACCGATAATAACTGCTTCACTGATATTTTCTGCTAACAGGATGGCATATACGTACTCCGCCATGGATTCAATGGTAAGCGGAGTGGTAAGGGGCGATAACGCGGTGCCGGGCAGATCAGGGATAATAATCCGGTAATGCTTTTTTAGTTGTGTTGTTTGGTTGTCCCAAAGCGTTGCATTTTCTGAAAAACCGTGTATAAGCACTATTGTTGCACCCTTGCCTTCGTCGAGCCAGGTGATGTTTCCGTTATTGATTGATTTCCGCATGTCTTAAGCCGGGAATAAATCGTGAAATAAAAGCATGTACCACTAACAAGATACAAAATATTAGTGCTGCTTTCGAAACCAGGTCACCATTTTTTACATAGAACGTAATACCTGCCTCCGGTGTTACAGTTGCTTTAAAAACAGCTTCTTTCCAATAGGGTTGCGGCTGATGCACATTTCCTGCCGGGTCAATGACGGCAGAAATACCGGTATTGGCGCACCGGGCTATCCATCGCCGGGTTTCAATGGCCCGTATCCGCGCATATTGTAAATGCTGCCGGTGCCCTTCGGTGTTTCCCCACCATCCGTCGTTGGTTATAATGACTAATAAATTAGCGCCCGGTTTAATATGGGTGGCCATATAGTTGCTGAATACCGATTCGTAGCAGATCACGGGGAATACGTTGATACTGTCCTGCGGATTGGTGAACATTTCTACCCCCGGCACCCGGCCGTAACTGCCGGTAATACCGCCAAAATCCAGCGCCACGCTTTGCATAAACGAGAAATAACCTACATAGGGCACCAGTTCGGCGCCGGGTACCAGTTCATACTTATGATACACCTGGATGTTACGGGAAGTATCTACCTGGATGGCGCTGTTATAGGCATCCCAGCGGGTACCGTCGTTCATGGCCCTGGCGGTAGCCGGTATTTCATCGGTGGTGTTGTACCGTTTCATGGTTGCCGCTCCGCTGATGAGTTTTGCCTTCGGATATTTTTGAAGCATTTCGCGGATAGCGATGATCTCCGGCTGGTAATTCAGTTCATGCTCCCAGGCGCCTGTTGGAAATAAGGCCGTTTCCGGCCATATAATATAACGGGTATTGCTGTCTGCTTTTTCTTTTGTGAGATGTAAAAGTTTTTCAAGCTGCTCCATCGACGATCCTGCGCTGAACTTTTCATCATAAGGATCTATGTTCGGTTGCACAATTACCACTTCAGCTTTCTGTGCATTGTTATCTGCCGGCGCAGTGATGAACACTGAAATGAGCAACGGCAACCCTATTACCAGCAACGGCTTCCAGCCTTCTCCCAGCAGGAGCTGCTTCCATGTAAAATCGTATAGGCGCGCCCGTTTCCATACATTGTAAATCACAATATTCGCCAGCAATACCCAGAAGGTGCCGCCGCTGGTACCGGTATATTCATACCACTGGATCCATCCCGGCCGCAATGCAAACGCATGGCCCAGCACCAGCCATGGCCAGCTAAATTCCCAGGTTTGATGAATGTATTCAAACGTTAACCAATATACGATCAGTGCAAAGTAAGCCACTGCTTCCGGCAGCTTCCGCTTGGTGTTTTTATACCCCAGCCAGGGAATACTCATCAGCAATGCGTTGAAGCAATTGGCAAACACACCGCTCAGCGGAAGGGTAGTATTACCCACCCACCAGGTAGACGCCACATTCCAAATAAGGAAAGCCAGGAAAAGAAGACCGAAATATTTCCAGCGGTGCTGCACTTTATCACTGATATATAACAGCGGCGTAAAAGCAATGAAAATGAGCAGGGTAAGCGGCATGGTAGGCCAGGCGAGCCAGCAGATCAAACCACTCAGTATACTCAACAACAGGTAAGGCTTCTTCATGTAGGAATTGCAAATTATGAATGACGAATTATGACGAAGATAAGCGCGGAATCACTGAAAACAAAGACGCCCGGTACTCGGTACCAGGCGTTTATATCTGACGTGTTGCTTATCTGCTGTAGTTAGGTGCTTCCTTCGTGATCACCACATCATGCGGGTGGTTTTCCTTCACGGTAGCTGCGGTAATTTTTACAAACTGCGCACCCTGTAAAGCCTTGATGTCTTTGGAACCGGTAAGACCCATACCAGCCCGTAAACCGCCCACAAACTGCTGTACTATTTCAGACAGCATGCCTTTGTAAGGAACACGGCCTACAATGCCTTCCGGTACCAGTTTCTTGATATCATCCTCATCCTGGAAGTAACGGTCTTTACTGCCTTCCTGCATGGCTTCAATAGAACCCATACCGCGGTAGGATTTAAATTTACGTCCTTCGTAAATGATGGTTTCCCCGGGGCTTTCTTCCACACCTGCAAAAATAGATCCTGCCATGATGGTGGAAGCGCCTGCTGCAAGGGCTTTCACCATATCGCCGGTATAGCGGATACCACCATCTGCAATAACCGGGATACCCAGTTTTTTCAGCGCATCAGCAGCTTCCATTACAGCGGAAAGTTGCGGGAATCCTGCACCGGTAACAATACGGGTGGTACAGATAGAACCCGGGCCTACACCTACTTTTACAGCGTCGGCTCCTGCCTGTGCCAGCGCCAGCGCACCTTCTGCGGTGGCTACGTTGCCGGCAATCACCTGTAATTTCGGGAATGCTTTCTTTAATTTTTTCAGGTTATTCAATACAGCAATGGAATGACCGTGGGAACTATCCAGGCAAACCACATCCACGCCTACATTGATCAGCGCCTGTGCGCGATCCAGCAGATCGGCAGTGATACCCAGTGCGGCGCCTACGAGTAAACGGCCAAATTCGTCCTTTACTGCGTTAGGATAGCTGGTTAGCTGGAGGATATCACGGTAAGTGATCAGCCCGGCCAGTTTGCCCTGCTTATTAACAACCGGTAATTTTTCGATCTTATATTGCTGGAGGATTTTTTCTGCCTTTTTCAGGTCGGTGCCTTCCGGAGCGGTGATCAGGTTTTCGCTGGTCATCACTTCTTTAACAAGGCGTTTTTTATTTTTCTCAAACCGAAGGTCCCTGTTGGTCAGGATACCCACCAGCTTGCTGTTGTCGTCTACAATGGGGATACCGCCGATACCGTTCTCTTTCATCAGTCGCAGCGCTTCCCCGATGGTGGCATCCGCTTTCAGTGTAACGGGATCCATGATCATACCGCTTTCACTGCGCTTTACGCGCCTTACCATTTCGGCCTGCCGTTCGATGCTCATGTTTTTGTGGAGAATACCTATTCCGCCTTCTCTCGCCAGCGCAATGGCCAGTGTCGCTTCTGTAACAGTATCCATCGCTGCAGATACCATTGGTATGTTCAGGCGTATGTTTTTTGTTAATTGCGTAGAGAGATTTACTTCTTTAGGCAGAACTTCAGAGTAGGCCGGTACCAGGAGCACATCATCAAATGTCAGTCCGTCAGCTACAAATTTGGGTTTAGATTTTCCCGCAGGCATGATGCAACTATTAATCAGTTAAAAAATAATTGCACGCAAATGTACACCTAATTACCCAATAAATAAAATAATCACTCCGCACCGGGCCCGGCTGCCCGTTAATAAATCATTAACAAACCAGTTCGTAAAGCTGTCCTGGTAAGCTTCTCAGCACACTTTGCATCTCCAGGTTGAATACGGCGGTAGCTACCTGGCTGCCGGATAACCGGGTTTGCAGGTACAATTCCTCCAGGTGCCGCTGCGATTTTTCCCGGAAAAGCGACATGATCAGCTGTTCTTCTTCGCTCAGTTCGGGGAATAACCGGGTTTGCACTGCTGGTGTGGCGCCTGTTCCTGCTTTTTCCTGCCAGCCCATCAACGCCAGTACATCCGCTGCACCGGTGAGCAACGCCGCTTTATTTTGCCTGATCAGGTAATTACAACCTGCTGATTGCGGGTCATGCAGCCTGCCGGGAATACAGAACACATCACGGTTGTAGCCGTTGGCCAGGTCGGCGGTGATCAGCGATCCGCCTCGTATCCCGCTTTCTATCACAATAGTGGCGTCGCAGATCCCGGCTACGATCCGGTTCCGCTTGGGGAAGTTCTGCCGGTCGGGCGCCGTCCGGCTCGGGAAATCGGTCAGCAAGCCGCCCTGCTCCAGCATCTGCACGGCCACCTGCTTATGCGCCGGCGGATAGATCCGGTCCAGCCCGTGCGCCAGCACCCCTATAGTGGGGATCCCGGCTTTCAGGGCCGCTTTGTGGGCAATAATATCAATACCATAGGCCAAACCGCTTACAATGCTAACCCCTGCCTCAGAAAGCCCCGCTACCAGCGTTTCGCAAACGCTCCTGCCATAGGCGGAGGGATGCCGGGTGCCCACAATACTGATCATCCGCGGGGCATTCAACGAAGCATTGCCGCGGTAATACAGCATGGCCGGATTATCGTAGCAATGAAGTAGCCGCCTGGGATAGGCCGGATCTGTACAAAATAATGGTTGTATCCTGTACTTCTCCATAAAAGCTATTTCCTCTTCTATTTCGGTAAAATCACGGAAATTCCGGATGGCGCCCGCTCTTATAACACCCACCGTTTCTATTCTTTCCAGCTCCTGCCTGCGGGCATTGAAAATGTTCCCGGCGCTGCCGAATTGTTCCAGCAGTTTCTTAATAGTTACATCGCCGATCAGGGGAATACGGGTTAATGCCAGTTGATACATGAGTTCCTGGGGCATAACAAACAATAATTTCCGCATAATTTACAATTTTCCCCCGGCACTTTTTCTCCATAGCATGATTTATTTTTGCAGCTACCAACGGATATTTTTATGAAAATGAAATGGATACTGACAGGCGTAATGGCAGCGGGATTACTGGCCTGTAAAACTACCCGGCCGGTAGCGGAAAAAAGGACCGGGTCCGCACTGCTTCCCGGAGGCCCCGCATGGGCTGCATTATGGCAGCAGCAATCCGGCGAATATAAAGCCCTGTGCCTCCAGGCGTACCAGCTGGCAGCTCTTCGCCTCGATCAGTACATCGCCGCCAAAGGTAGCAAACCGCTGGCCGTAGTCACCGATATCGATGAAACAGTGCTTGATAACAGCCCTTACTCCGTACACCAGGCGCTGGCAGGCAAAACATACGATGATAAAAGCTGGATGGAATGGACCGCCAAAGCCGTAGCAGATACCGTTCCCGGCGCACCGTCTTTTTTTAAATACGCCGCCTCCAAAGGCGTGAAAGTATTTTATATCACCAACAGGCTGGAAGCCGAAAGGGCTGTTACCCTGCAAAACCTTCAGCACTACCAGTTCCCGGATGCAGACGATCAGCACCTGTTGCTGAAAACCACCACCTCCGGTAAAGAGCCCCGGCGGCAACAGGTACTACAACAGTATGAAATTGTAATGCTATTCGGCGATAACCTCGGCGACTTCTCCGCCACCTTCGATAAAAAACCTTTTGAAGAAAGAAATACGGCCGCATTAAAGGCCGCACCGGATTTCGGCAGCCGCTACATCGTACTCCCCAATCCTATGTATGGCGACTGGGAAGGGGCGCTCTACAACTTCCAGTACAAGCTTACTACCCAGCAAAAAGACTCCATACTGCAAAGCAGGTTGCGGAATTACTAGGTAGTGCGCGCCTTCCCGATACGTCAGCAGGCGACGGTGCACGAATCGA
>JBCNPS010000315.1:0-8753 GCA_039593235.1 Chitinophaga sp.
ATGAAGGAAACCGTGGCGTGTATGTGCCGGCAAACAGTATTGATCCTGCCAATGGCGCTACCGATTGGATGAAGGGCCGTAAAAGTATGAATGTAGGCCGGGTACTTGAACTGAACAGCGAAGGGAAAGTGAACCAGTTTGCATTTGTAGTGGATGGTACTTACCGCTATTACAAAGACGGTGAAATTTCCGTTAGCTATACCTGGAACGATGCGAAAGACAACACCTCTTACAATGGCGACGTTGCCAACACGGCTACCTTATCGCTGATGGTAAAGGACGATCCGCGTAACCTGAGCACCATGAGCTATTCTGACAACCAGTTCCGTCATAAGGTAGTAGTATACGGCACACTGCCTACTTTCTGGGGCATCAATGTAGGGGTGCGTTATTCCGGTATAGGCGGTACACGTTATTCGCTGGCTGTGGGTGGCAACGTGAACGGCGACTTTGTAAACTCAAACGACCTGGCTTATGTATTTGACGTAAATAACCCAGGTGTGCCTGAAAAGATGCGCAGCGATATCCAGGCTATCCTGGATAACCCCCTGGCCGATAAAAGTGTGAAAGATTATATCCGCAGAAGCAGCGGGAAAATAGCAGAAAGAAATGGCGGTATCAATGGTTTTTATGGTGTATGGGATTTGAGGATTGCCACTAAGATCCGGTTTGGCAGCAGCAAAAAGCAATACCTCGAACCATCCTGCGATATTTTCAACCTCGCCAATGTGTTCAATAAAGAATGGGGTACCAGTAAGTTATTAGGTAAACAGAATATTTATTCTTTGGGAGGATTTGATCCTGCCAGCTCCACTTATCTTTATAATGTGAATGTAAATTCAGGTGTGGTAGTGCCGGGTGGTAATCCCTGGCAGATACAGCTGGGGCTGCGTTACGGGTTTTAATAATAATAAGTTTAAAGCAGATAAAGATGCCGGCCGGTGCGCCGGCTTTTTTTATCTCAAAAAAAAAGTGGAAGAAAGATTTGACTCTAACGTTACGTCATAGCCTAACTTTGTTTTCAAGCAAAAGAAAAATGGCCGGGGCAGGTAGCGCATGCAGAAAAACAGTTACTCACCATGGATAAGGACAGCTACAAACAGCTGCAGGAAGGCTTTAAGGCCAACGGGGAGATACTGGCCTCTGGCGGCGGCAGGCCTGGATCCTGCATCGGAGCAGGTGCAGCAGGAAATAGGTATTCATTACCGGTATATCCTGCAGTTTTGGGGAAAAGCCGGTAACCAGGCAGCAGCCTATAAAGGCCTGGGCGATCTGCTGGCCAACGACGAACGGTATACGCAGGCAAATGGTGTAACTAACCCGGCTTTCGGCAAATTTATGCAGCAGGCCATTCACGTGTATGCGGAGCGTAAGTTGCAATAAATATAAACAGGGTACAGTAGTGATACCGTACCCTGTTTTTTTATTTTTTGGGAGATGAGATTACCAGGCCCCTAACTCTGACAGGACCGCATAATGCGAGCCCGCGTAATTGGAGGCGGTCACAATTTTGATATATTTTGCGGAAACAGCGGCTCCAAAAGAAATGTACTGCTTACTGTTTACATTCGTCAGCGTATAGTTGCCCCTCGATGTATACGTGATGTTATCGGTGCTGGTGAATACCGAAATGTCTTTTAGTGATCCGTTCAGGTTGGCGCGTTGCAGGAATGCCAGTCCCTGTATAGATTGTACGGTGTTCATATTTACAATCACCGTATGCGGATGCGCCGGCTGTACCGATTTCCATTGTGTATGCCATACCGTTGCCTGGTCGTTGTCCAGCAGGTTCACGGCGGGGCCATCGTCTTCCTGGCTGCTTACATAGGCAATACTCCAGGAAGATTTATTCAGTTCGTCTTTGGTACTGATATCCAGCACCGGTTCGTTATTTACAAATGTATACGGGTAAGAGATCTCTGTGGAAGAACCGTTGGTATACAGGAAGCGGATGCGCAGGGCGTAGTTGCCTGTCTTTTTATGAAATTCACTGATGGGCATGTTCAGCTGGATACTGTCGCCGGAAGGCGCCGCCACCCATGGAACAGCATCATAGTCATTTCCTCCTTCCGGATCGTTATATACGTTAACGTTATTCACCGTTTGCGTGGAAGAGAATTTCACTTTCAGCACAATATTTCCCCCGGTATAACTGGCTTTGATAATATTGATGGTAGTGTTGCCGCCGCCATAAATACCTGTAGCGGTACTGGTACGGAACACCTGCGAGTTATTGAGAATAGCGGCGCTGGCAGCAGTGAGGAAAGTAGGGCTTTTCCCGTAGGTATAGTTACCGCTTCCCATGAGGGCGGTGCCTTTGGCAGGATCTGCAGCTTCCGATACTTTTTCCTTGTTATGCGGCAGGTTAAGGCCATGGCCTAATTCATGCATCAGGCCACCGATCCATTTGGTAGCGCGGTTGCCCAGCGTGGTATTTTGCCCGAGATAACTGGTATCCATTTCTGCATAATCCAGTGCAAAGCACCAGCGACCCAGGCCATAAAAGGGTACGCCGCCGGGATCGCCATCGGAAGCATAGGTGCTGGCCGGCATGATCACCAATGTGTGCTCGCTGTGCTTATCTGCCGGGTGTGCGGCAAACCAGGTGTTCAGTTCACCGATGGCGGTATTGCCGCCGCCCTCATAAGGGTAGCCGGTTTTGGGCAGCGCGCCTTTTACTACCGTGATCTTTACTTTACCGGAGGAATCCAGCCGTAGCCCGAAGGAGCGGTCGCCGTAGCCATAGTAGTTCATCCACTTGCCGTAGAAATTTTGTCCCTGCAACAAAATACCGTTCAGGCGTTCCCGGTAGTTCACGATAGTGTCGCCATCGGAGGGCACAAAGTAAACAACATTGAGATCATACGCGCTGGGCGTAATGTTTTGCAAGCCGGACTTGCTTTTGTCGGACATGGGCTGTAATTCCCCGCCCGGGGCTCGTTTACAGGCCATAAAAAGGGTAGGCAATAACAGCATGCCTGCTAACAGGGAATGAAGGTTTTTCCTTTTCATTGTTCGGATTTATTGATTAACAAAAACAGTAAGAATCGACAGATTTTGGTTTAAGGTTTTCCGGGTTACGCGGTGATGCGTTTCACATATTCAGGTAAACTAAATTAAGTAATTGTTTGAGAAAGGAAAAAAAAATAACTGGTTTTGCCCCGGGAGGTCTTTTTGCCTGCATACGCAGGTAATGTAAAAAAGAATAAATTTGAATATGCCGGAAGTATTAAGTAAAAAAGAACAGCAAAGAAGATTTCTCCTGGGATATAAATATGCTTTTAACAATGCAGCAAGGAGTAATTGGAAGAAAGCTGTTCCCCTGTGGTACGCAGCCGCTTCAAACGGTCATAAAAGAGCGCAGTTTTATATGGGCGTTTGTTATGATTTTGGAAACGGGGTGAAAACGGATAGGGAAGAAGCATTTTACTGGTACCTTAAAGCTGCCATGCAGGGGCATATGGATGCGCAGTTTAATGTAGGATTGTTTTTCAGAAGCGGCATATATGTTAACAAAGATGATGAACGGGCGGTGAAATGGTTTATGCTTTCCGCCAAACAGGGCGGCAACTGGGCCCGGAACGAACTGGGGTATAGTTATTTTTACGGCAATGGCATAGAAAAGGATCATCATAAAGCGGTTTACTGGTACAAACTGGCAGCCAGGAATAACGAAGCCAGGGCGCTCTATAATTTAGCCTTGTGTTATAAGCACGGGCATGGGGTAAAACAGTCGCGCCGCTGGGCAAAGTATTACTTCGAAAAAGCGGGGAAGAAGGGATACCGGAAAGCGCTGAAGCAATTGGAGGAGTACACCAGCAGCACAATGGCGGGATAATTAACCGCAAATATTCCCCAACCCCTTCCGGATATCAGATATTTATTGCAACTTACCTCCCCTTAAACACCGATAACTTATGTTCAAGTACCTGTACCTGACAGGGTTGCTGCTGGCAACCCTGGGTTTGTATGCAACCCCCGCTGTTCCCCAAGCAGTCCCTGTTGAAGATTCAACCGCACTTTACCAGCAAGCGCTTGATAATAAAAGATGACGACGCCGAAAAGATTAATTACAGTGAAATGATGAAAGGCCTGCAGGAAGGAGAGAAGGAAACCAATGAAGCGCGCGCTAAAGAAGGATACCCGGGCATCCACCTGATAGGATGGGCGCAGCAGCCTTTCTACGACAAGGAAAATAAAGTACTGCACTGGGCAAAGGAGATCCGTTTCGACGACCAGGAAGGTGGTCATACCCTGAACTATGAGATCCGCATCCTGGGCCGTCATGGTGTGTTATCGCTCAACGCCGTTTGTAAAATGAGCGAGCTTCCGCTGGTGAAAGCAGACATCAATAAGGTATTGCACATGGCCACCTTCACACAGGGAAATACCTATTTTGATTTTGATCCTAAAATGGATAATGTGGCGGCATGGTCTATCGGTGGACTGGTAGCAGGTAAGGTATTGGCGAAAGTTGGTTTCTTCGCCATTTTGCTTAAGTATCTTGCCGCCGGGTGGAAGTTTATAGCATTGGGCTTCATAGCGTTGCTTGGTTTTTTCAAGCGTCTTTTCAGCCGGAAAAAGGCGGAGAAGGAAAGTGTTGTTTTTGCAACAGGAACAGGGGAACCGGATGCAGGCAATGGCAACGGTGAACCGGGTGGCTCCAATGAAATAACAGATGCAGCGGCTTTCCCGCCTGCGGAAAATGCCCCGGAAGAAAAGCCCTGATCAAAACAGGAGAACATATGCAAGAAAGCCTGCGTGTTACTGCGCAGGCTTTCTTTATACAGGTAAGCCCGTATATGTTTTTCTTTTTTTTGAAATAATTGTGTTATTTTTTCAAAGAAGACGCCATAACCTGTGGCCTCCGGATTGTCAGAATTGATCACGAAAGGTATATTTTATGTCAACGCCAAGCGAAGCACTGGAACCAGCCGTACTTTTCAAAATGTACTATACCCGGCTTTGTTACTTTGCCTTCCAGTTCACCGGCAACAAAGACAAAGCCAGGGATATTGCCCAGGAAGCATTTGTAAGCTACCTGGGGCAACAGGGCCAGGTAAGCGCCCACCCGGTGGCCATTAAAAACTTCCTGTACACCACAGTACGTAATGCCTGTTTAAATGCTATCCGCCATGAGAAAGTGGTGGAGAAGTTTGCTGCTGCACAGGAAGGAACAGCTGAAAGCGATCCTTCTGTGATATTAACCATTATCCGTTCGGAAGTGATCGGGGAAATAAACCGTGCCCTGGAAACGCTGCCGGAAGCCTGCCAGGCAATTATCAGGATGGGCTATATCAGCGGGCTTAAGAACCAGGAGATCGCCGACCAGCTGAATATCAGCATTAATACCGTTAAAACCCAAAAGAAAAGAGGGCTGCACCTGCTAAGGCAACGACTTAACCCCGAAATTTACGCGGTGCTGTTCCTGTAATCTATCTCCACAAAAAAAATTATTTTTCTTTCACCCTTTTTTTCATCCCGCGTTTCTTTACCTGGTAAGCAATCGCTATGGAACAAGACCAGGATCTGTATAAATACGCCGGGCTGATTTTAAAGTATCTCCGGGAACAGGCGTCTGCGGCTGAACGGCAGGAGCTGGAAGCCTGGCTGGACAAGGATGTACGGCGCCGGCAGTTGCTGGAATCGCTGGAACACAGGGAAACCCTGCGCGATGCCATGGCCTTCCATGATACCATTGATGTGGATGCCGACTGGCAGGCTGTGATGGCCCGCGCCACCCCCGCAGTTCCCGGCAAAAAGGTGGATTGGCGGCGTATAGTTGCATGGACCGCCGCTGCAGCAGTGCTTACCGGCGCTGTCATGGTTTATAAATGGTATACACCATTGCCAAAGCCGGCAAAAATGATGGCCGCTGCTTCGCAGCCAATAAAAAACGACATACTTCCTGGCAGTAATAATGCCACCCTGCAACTGGGCAACGGGCAAACCGTGCACCTGGGCAGCCAGCCGGAAGGAGCCATCAAAGAGGCCGACGGCACTACCATTGCACAACAGCCAGGCGGCCTTGTATACAATAAAACAAATGAATCGCCTGCCACCGCGCTGTTTAATACCTTATCTACCGCAAAGGCCGGGCAATACCAGCTTACCCTGGAAGACGGTACGCGTGTATGGCTGAATGCCGCGTCCTCCCTGCGGTTCCCGGTACATTTCAGCAACGGGGAGCGCCGGGTGGAACTCACCGGGGAAGGATATTTTGAAGTAGCCACAAGCCCGGATAAACCATTCACGGTGATGGTGCAGCACATGGAAGTACTGGTACTGGGTACCCATTTCAACGTGGGTGCTTACAGTAAAGTGGTAAAAACCACGCTGATCACCGGCGCTGTAAAGATCCGGGTAAAGGATAAACGCGCCTGGCAGCTGGCGCCCGGTCAGCAGGCGGATGTGCAGGATAACCAGGTGCACATCACTGCCGCCGATACGGAAAAAGCTATCGCCTGGAAAGAAGGCATTTTCTTTTTCAGGGATGATGACTTCCGTGAGATCATGGACCAGGTGGCACGCTGGTACGACCTTGATATCCGCTACACAGGCCCGCTGCCGGCAAAACGCATCAGCGGTAATATCAGCCGCCAGGCAAAGCTGTCGCAGGTGCTGGAAATGCTCAACTTCGTGAGCGGCGCTCATTTCAGGGTGAACGGGAGGGAAGTAACCGTATCAATGACAGAATAACACCGGTATAACTGGAACGTATACACGTAATATATAAAACCTGTAACTAACAAAGACCAGAATTTAAAAGGATCAATCGCTATTAATTTAAAATTAAACCGATGATGAAAAGATCTATTTCCGCTTTCAGGCGGGATATACGCCTCCCATTGCCTGTAAAAATGAAGGTGGCTGTAAAGCTGACCACCCTGTTGCTTTTCCTTTGTGCGCTTAGTGCGGGAGCCACCGCTTATGCGCAGAAAATTACACTGTCGGTAAAGAAAGTACCGCTGCAACAGGTGTTTGATGCTATTAAGCAACAAACAGGCTATTATTTTTTATACAACAACGACATCCTGAAAAACACTACGCCCGTTTCTTTAAACGTAAAGGATGCAGCCCTGACTGCTGTGCTGGATCAATGCCTGGCCGGGCAGCCGTTGGAATACAAGATCATCGACCGCACCATTACCCTGAAGGAGGCGCCGCTGAAAAAAACAACAACAGACCTGGCAGCGGATACATTGATCACCGGCCGGGTTACCGATGAAAAAGGCGCGCCACTACCAGGCGTAACAGTTGCTGTAGAAGGATCTGCACGGGGCGCCGTTACAGATGCCATGGGAAAATACAGTATCCAGGTGCCTTCCGGCGCTCATGCACTGCTGTTTTCCTTTATCGGTTTTAATAAACAACGCGTGGAAACCGCCGGCAACACCACGCTGGATGTAAAGCTCACAGAAAGCTCCAAAGGCCTGTCGGAAGTGGTGGTAACAGCGCTTGGTATCAAAAGGGAAAGTAAATCGCTGGGCTATACCGTGGCAGAACTAAAGGGCGCCGATCTGTCTGAAGGCAAAGAAGTGAATGTAGCCAACGCCTTATCCGGGAAAGTGGCGGGCGTACAGGTTAGTCAGCCTGCCTCCGGCGCTGGCGGCTCTTCCAAGATCTTAATCCGTGGAAACAATTCATTGCAGGGCAACAGTCAACCCCTGTACGTAGTAGACGGAGTACCCCTCGATAATCAAAACATCGGCGCTGCAGGCAGTACCGGCGGTGTGGACTATGGCGATGGCATCTCCAATATAAACCAGGAAGATATTGAAAGCATCTCCATTCTGAAAGGGCCTAATGCCGCCGCATTATATGGCCAGCGGGGCAGCAACGGGGTAGTGCTCATCACCACCAAGTCCGGCAGCTCCCGCAAAGGCATAGGGCTGAAATTCAGCAGCGATTACTCCACCGGTAACGCCTTGGTGACACCTGATTTCCAGGATGAATACGGCCAGGGCCTCAATGGCGATTTTACGCATTTCCGCGCTACCGATGGTAAAGTATATACCATGGCGCAGGCGAAGGAACAGGGCCTGCAGGGCATGCCTAAAATGAGCGCAGGCCGCGACAGGATCGCCCGCAGCAGCTGGGGCGCGAAAATGGAAGGACAGGAATATGAAGACCAGTGGGGAAATATATTGAAGCTCATGCCGCAACCTGACACCTATAAAGATTTTTTTAACCAGGAAAAACAGTTCGTTAATAATATCGCGGCGGATGGCGGAAACGACAAAGTGAATTACCGCTTCTCTTATTCCAATACACACGTTAACGGTTACGTGCCTACGAATACGCTGGACAGGAATACCTTTACCCTTCGTACACAGGCGTATCTTATGCCCCGGTTACAACTGGACGCCAAGATCAACTACATCTCCCAGAAAGGTAAAAACAGGCCCACACTTTCCGACGCATCCGATAATCCCGCGTACCTGTTCATCAGCCAGCCAAGGAGTATGCCGTTAAGCACACTTGCTGATTATACCTGGACCGCCGATGATGTGGCCAAACAATTTGGTTACAGCGGCGTAACGCCGGGGCTGGAGAAAACCTATGCTACCAATAGTTCTACCGCTAATCCTTACTGGACCATCCATAAAACGAAAAACACCGATCAGCGCGACAGGCTCCTGGGTATGCTCCGGTTATCGTACGACTTTAACAAATGGCTGAAACTAACGGCGAGGGGCGGCACCGATTATTATACAGAAGAACGCCTGCGCTGGAGAGCCAAAGGCACTTAC
>JBCNPS010000316.1:0-8650 GCA_039593235.1 Chitinophaga sp.
GCGGATACTTTCGCTTAGATCTCCCCAAATCTTTTAAAAATCATTACAAAATCAAATCAGCGTAATCAGTTTAATCCTGAGTCAGACAAACTCCGCTTACTTACAAAGTACTGGAAGATCCAGCCCAGCAGTATCACCAGGAGGCAGCCAATAGCATTGAGCCAGAGGAAAGATACCGTGCCCGTCCAGTAAATGACCAGCACCGCCACTTCTGAGATGATGGCCGCCCAGAAAGTAGCGGCGCCTCCTACCCGCTTCAGGTAAAAAGCAACCAGGAAAATGCCGAGTATCACCCCGTAAAACCAGGAACCCAGCACATTTACCACTTCTATCAAACTGCCAAGACTACCGGCAAACTGCGCCACCACAATACAGAATACCCCCCAGATCAGCGTCCATAGTTTTGATATTTTGAGATAGTGTTCTTCTGTAGCATGCGCATTATACAACCGCTTGTACACATCAATCACGGTGGTAGATGCCAGCGAATTTAATGCGGCCGCAATACTGCCCCAGGCCGCCAGGAAAATGATGGCGATCAGCAGCCCTACCAATCCTTTCGGTAAACTGTTCACTACGAAATGAAGGAATATGTAATTGGTATCGTTGGTGTCTGCTGTTGGATCCGCATTTTTGATAAGCGATAATGCGGCTGTTCTTACCTCCTGCGACTGATCATCGGTTTGCTGCAATGCTTTTTTGGCGGAAGCAATACGGGCGCTGTTATCGGTTTCCAACGCTGCCGCCAGGTCCTTTACCTGCTGCTGCTTTTGAGCGCCCAGTTCATTGTACTGGTCTTCCAGTTCCAGTAACGCCGGCCCCTGTTCTGTTTTATGGATCCTTGCCAGTTGCGCTTCATTAAAGAAAATAGGCGCACGGAAATACAGGTAAAACACAAATACCAGGGCGCCTATAAGCATGATCAGGAACTGCATGGGCACTTTTACAAGACCATTCATCAGCAACCCCATACGGCTTTCTTTCACCGACTTAGCGGTAAGGTACCGGCCCACCTGCGATTGGTCCGTACCAAAGTACGACAGCGCCAGGAAGAAGCCCCCTATCACACCGCTCCATATATTGTATTTATCTTTCCAGTCGAATTTTGTAACAATCACATTCAGCTTATCCATTTTGCCGGATACCTGTAAAGCCTGCTTCAGCCCTATGTCTGCAGGCAGCAGGTGCACTACCATCCATCCTGCCAGGAACATACCGCCGAAAATAATGGTGAGCTGGAACGTTTGTGTATACGCCACCGCACGGGTACCACCCGCCACCGTGTAAATGATCAGCAGGCCGCCCATGATCATGTTTGTCCAGTACAGGTTCCAGCCAAGTAAGGAAGATAATATGATAGAAGGCGCACAAATGCTGATGCCGGTAGATAATCCCCTTTGGATCAGGAACAATGATGACGCAAGGGTACGCGTTTTCAGATCGAAGCGTTGTTCCAGGAATTCATAGGCTGTATATACTTTCAGTTTATGGAAGATAGGTACAAACGTAATACAAAGCACTACCATCGCGAGGGGCAAACCGAAGTAATATTGCACAAAGCGCATCCCGTCTGTATACGCCTGGCCGGGCGCTGATATAAAGGTAACAGCGCTTGCCTGGGTACCGATGATAGACAGCAGGATGATATACCAGGGCATAGACTGGTTATCCAGGAAATAACTTTCCATGTTTCGCTGGCCACGACTTTTCCAGACGCCATAGCATATGATTACAGTGAGGGTACCAACCAGTACCATCCAATCTAAAGGACTCATGAAAACGTTTTGGTGAATAAGTAGAAGAGTATGATCAGTAACAGCAGCCAGGCTATTACCAATGCATACCACCATCCCCATGATGGGAACAACGGTGGTTTTTCTTCCTGCAGGTTATCTGCCATAATCTAATCGTTTGAATTACTTTTAGTCCACATACTGCTGGTAAGCAGCCCCAGCGCAATACCAATGATCAATCCCACCTGCACGCGCTTGATAGTAAATCCGATCAGCAAGCCGAGGATAATACACAAGCCGGCAGCAATTTTCAGCCTGGGACGGTTTTCTTGATGTTTCTTACTCATTATCTTACAGCCACTATTTTACAGAAATCAGGTTTACAAATAAACGGTATGCCCCTGGCACACCGGCAGGCAGCTGCCTGAAAAAGGATAAGCCGGTGTACACATAGCATCCTTTTCCATAATGCGCTACCAGCGTGGATCCGCCGAGCGGCGATTCGCCTTTGTCGTGCATGCTGAAAGGCTTGTTGTACGCCTTATCGGCGTTGGCTGTGTAATACAGGCCGCGTTCCTGCACCCAGCCATTAAAATCCGCTGCGGTAATTTCGTTGGGATAATGCAGTACCGGGTCTTTCGGATTGTTGAAAGTAACGGGTGCATTTTCATCCGTTACACGGTCGCGCGACAGGCTGAACGGATAAGGCCCAAGGTCTGTTGTTACCAGCGGACCATTCACATTATACTGGATCACCAGCTTGCCGCCGTTGTTCACATATTCCATCAGTTTGGGCTGCCAGTATTTCATACGTGCGTTTACGTTATAGGCGCGCACCCCGGTGATAATGGCATCATATTGTTGGAGGTTGCCGCTCATGATGTCCTTCTCTCCCAGTTCTGTTACATCGTATCCTACCTGGCGCAGCGATGCCGCCACCATATCGCCGGCCCCGGGGATATATCCGAGCCGGTTACCGTTATGTTTCAGGTTTACAGATACCAGCCTGGCCTGTGCCGGCGGAAACAGCGTGATCAGCGGGATATGATCATACCGGATCTGTTGCAGGCTTTGCGTGTATTCCTTACCGTTACAGGTCATCACTACGGTAAATGTATCCGCATGATTTTCCGCCACGCCTTTTACCGGTTTGATATCAAAACGCAGCTCCACTTCATCTCCTTTTTGTTTCAGGCTGAACGGCTGGCTGTTGCCATCGCTGAACCCGGCGGGCAATTGCAGGCGCACGGTGCCCTGTGTATTATCTGCCATGGCCCGGAGCTTCACGGGTATGGATTGTGCTTTGCTGTCTGTAAAAATATATACCTGGTTGCTGAGGTCTGCCACTACCGGCGGAGCTATTACCAGTGGCTGGTACAGCTCTCCCTTTACAGGGTCGGTATATTTATATTGCAGCGGGCGCGCAATAGTAAAGGACTGACCACCAATGGTAAGATAGATCTGCGCCTGCAAGGCAGGAATATTTTCCGGGTTGCCTACCAGCAACGGATCGTTGATAATGTAAGTGCCTACCGGGTGAGGTTCCGACAGCCAATAGGGCTGCGATTCCGGCGTTTTGGCAGGTACCTGCAGCGTTTTGGAAATGCTGGTGAATTTATTGAAGGCCAGTGCCTGCTGCTCTCCGGCATTGGTATTGCCGGGCAGTTCTATTTTATCGAGCGTAATTTTTACCGGGCCCCTGTTGATCAGTTGCACGGTGGCTTCCATATCAGTGCCTGGTACTACGGTGGGTGATGTACTATAAGCTTCCGCCCACAGGCCGGCACAGGCATAGATCAGTTGTTCGGTTTCTTTCAGCTTCAGGTTACGCCAGTAGCCATCAGGCAAAGCCTGGATGGCGCTGCGTATTTCCAGCAATGCGGGTACGGAGGCGGCCGGATCTTCCATGTTATATGCGGCCAGCGCAGCATCTACCAGTGCGCCTATTTTATTGCCACCAGGCACTCTGGTCCAGCTGGTATTGATATCGTCCAGTAAACTCTTTTTGGGCGTGTTGCCTTTGATGGTAAGAAAGTATTCCTGCGAGCTGCCACGGGAGGCGGCTACGCCAAATCCCTGGCTTTTGTGCTGGGAGCGGCTTTCAGCGGCTATTTCTCCAAAGCCCTTTCCGAGTAATGGATTAAAGGCGCCCACATCTATTTTGAACTGATCGTCGGAGGTGGTGTTGATACTGCCGAAACTGAAGGTGTTCCACAAGATGCGTTTTGCCTGCCAGGGTTTCACCAGTTTAAGCTGCTCAGGGAAACGTTTGGGATCAGCGGCGGCGCTATAGGCTTCTTCGGCCAGCATGGCCGAGGCGGTGTGATGCCCGTGTCCGGCGCGGCTATCTGCCGGGAAACGGCAGATGATCACGTCCGGTTGAAATTTACGGATCATATATACTACATCTCCCAAAATCTGATCCCTGTTCCAGATAGTAAATGTTTCCTGCGGGTTTTTAGAAAATCCGAAATCCTGGGCACGGGTAAAAAATTGTTCCGCTCCATCAATCCGGCGTGCAGCCAGCAGCTCCTGTGTACGGATCAGGCCCAGTAATTCCGACTGCTCATTCCCCACCAGGTTTTGTCCGCCATCGCCGCGGGTGAGCGACAGGTAGCCCGTGCGGTACAGCTTTTCCTTTGCCAGGTAACCAAGCAAGCGGGTGTTTTCATCATCAGGATGGGCGGCAATGTATAATACACTTCCAAGCGTATCCAGCTTCTTCAGTTGCAGTTTTATATCGGCGGCGTTCCATACAGGTGAAGGTTGTGCCAATGCGGGTAAACGCAATACTGCCAGTAAAATTATAACCAGTGCGGTAGATCGTCTTATAAACATTTGATGATTCGTGAATTTACAGATTGCCAAAAGTAATAATTAATTGGTGGCAGGAAAGATAAATATGATGAACGTACGCCAGGGTACGTATACGAACACCATTTGTATCAAAAACGAACAATTTAAATATATTATAAATGTTCATTAACTTGATTTGTAGAAGATATGGGCAATGGCATCGCCTTTGGAGGCGAGGAATCACATAATCTTTGCTATGCTGAAAAACTACTTTAAGCTTGCCTGGCGCAATCTTATCAAAGACCGCCGCTTTGCATTTCTTAATTTAATTGGTTTGTCTACCGGGCTGGCCTGCGCGCTCATGATCTATATCTGGGTACAGGATGAACTGAGCATCGACAAATTCCATCAGAAAGACGCTACGCTTTTCCAGGTACTCGAAAACAGGGTGCAGGCAAGCGGCATCTGGACAGCAAAATCATCTCCGGTACCTATGCCCGAAGCCCTGGTAAAGGATATGCCGGAAGTAGAATACGCCGCCTACGTAAGCCCCGCGAGGGAATTTACGCTCTCTGTAAAAAATGAAAGGAATATAAGAACCAATGGTAAGCACGCCGATAAGGATTTCTTCAACATGTTCTCCTATAGGCTCATTGCAGGAAATGCAGACCAGGTGCTAAAAGACCCTACTTCTATCGTGTTGTCTGATGTGCTGGCGAAGAAGCTGTTTGGCACTTCCGAGAATGTAGTTGGTAAAACGGTCGACTTCCAGCATGAACAGCAGTTCATTGTTTCCGGTGTGTTTAAATCGCCGGGAGCGCAATCATCAGAGCAGTTTGATTTTGTTTTGCCTGTACGCATACTGGATATGGTGAAGCGCAATGCAGAAGAATGGGGCAATACCGGGTTTTATACTTTCCTGACTTTGAAGCCCGGTACCAACGTTGATAAGTTCAATGCAAAAATTGCCAACTACATCAAACTTAAAACCAACAATGAAATCACTTACCGCACCCCCTTCATTCAGCGGTATTCTGAAAATTACCTGTATGGCCGCTATGAGAACGGTATACAGGTAGGCGGCAGAATAGACTATGTGCGCCTGTTTTCCCTTATTGCGATCTTCATACTGGTAATTGCTTGTATTAATTTTATGAATCTTTCCACGGCGAAAGCATCCGGAAGAGCAAAGGAAGTAGGTATCAAAAAAGCGATGGGCGCAGGTCGTGGTGTACTGATCTTTCAATACCTCGGCGAGTCTATGGTAATGGCTTTCGCTTCGCTCCTGCTGGCCATTTTACTGGTGATACTGTTTCTTCCTGTGTTCAACAGCATTACCGGCAAAGAACTCTCCCTGTTCCATTTTGATGTATCGTTGATCTTAACCGCGCTTGGCATTACATTGTTTACCGGCTTACTGGCTGGTAGTTATCCCGCGTTTCATTTATCAGGCTTTAAACCGGTTACAGTATTGAAAGGAAAGATAAAGGGATCCGCAGGCGAATTGTTTGTACGAAAAGGATTGGTGGTGTTCCAGTTTTCGCTCTCTATTATATTGATCGTTGCAGTACTGGTTATTTACAGGCAGATCAGTTTTATACAAACAAAGAACCTGGGATATGATAAAGAGCATATTATCACCTTTATCAAAGAAGGTAAACTGTCCGACGATGCGGTGCATGAACGCTTCCTTTCCCGGGTAAAAGAAATACCGGGTGTTACAGGCGCCTCTGATATGGGGCATGGCCTTACCGGGCATGCCAGCGGTACTTCTGATGTAATATGGGAGGGAAAGGAACTGAAAGATCCGACGGAGTTTGAAGTAATGCGGGTGAATTATGACCTGTTGAAAACGCTGAATATCCAGATGAAAGAAGGACGCGAGTTTTCACGCAGTTTTGGTACAGACAGTTCCATGATCATTTTCAATGAAGCGGCGGTAAAATTTATGGGCATGAAGGATCCCATTGGAAAAGAGGTGAAGTTGTGGGGAGAAACGATGCATATAGGAGGCGTGGCAAAGGATTTCCATTTCGAATCGCTCCACGAAAAAGTAAAACCCCTGTTCTTTCTGCTAAGTCCCGGCAATACGAACCGTTTCCTCGTGAAAGTGGAAACCGGCCGCGAGAAGGCGGTGATCGCGAAGCTGGAGGAATTATACCTGCAAACCAACCCGGGCTTCTCCTTTAGCTATAAGTTTATGGACGACAGGTACCAGACCTTATACGCAGCGGAAAGCCAGATCTCGCAGTTGTCGAGGTACTTCGCCGGCCTGGCTATTCTCATTTCCTGTCTGGGATTATTTGGCCTGGCAGCGTTTACCGCGCAACGAAGAAACAAGGAGATCGGTATCAGGAAAGTACTGGGCGCTACGGTTAGCACCATTGTGATGATGTTATCAAAGGATTTCCTGCGACTGGTATTGATTGCCATGGTAATTGCCTTTCCATTGGCATGGTGGGCTACCACGCAATGGCTGAAAGGCTTTGCCTATAGCATTCATATCAATGCAGGCATATTTTTAATTGCAGGTGTTGTGGTGATCCTGCTTACGCTTCTTACTATTAGTTTTCAATCGCTGAAAGCGGCATTAGCCAATCCCGTGAAGAGTTTAAAATCAGAGTAGTTATCGTGTTAAAATAAAAAAGCCCCGGTGAAGAAACCACCGGGACTTTTTTTCTCATAAGCAAAAATCCAACCAGCTCTCTTTAAGCAAAAACCAATTATTAACAAAGGCGGTTTAGATTTAATTGTAACCTTCGTTCTGCTGGTTGCGTATGTTGGGGTTAGCATCCAGTTCTCTTTGTGGTATGGGCAAAATAACTTTCGTACTTGGCCACGATACCGGTATCGTTTTGTCACTCGCCAGGAATTTGGTGAATGAACGTTTTGTTCTGATTAAGTCGAACAGCCGGTGCCCTTCAAAAGCCAGTTCCTTTCGCCGTTCCAGCAGGATCGCATCCAGGAGTGCCGGCCCTGTAGCCGTTACCGGCGGGGCATTATGATCGGCGCGTTGTGTTACCACTTCCAGGTCAGCCTGTGCTTCCGCGGTGCTTCCAAGGTGTGCTACTGCTTCTGCATGAATGAGATATAATTCTGCCAGCCGCATCACTTTAATACTTTCTGTAAACGTGCTCACATCTTTGTATTTGGTGATGATGTTTGCCGGATCTTCGACACCGTTGCCGGAGCGTTTTCCTTTCTGCAGAAAGCCCCTTCTTACATCTGTAGCCTGGTAAATATTGTAGATGTTATCAGTTGCCAATACGTCGCCATATCCATCCTGGCTGAACATATAACTTAAGCCGTCTGTATTGCGGTTATCCACCGCTGTATTGATGATTTCAAAAACGGTTTCGTTGTTATTGGTGATCTTAAAATCGCTCACCAGTTTTTCGTTGGGCAGCAGTGCATACTTGTTCGATTGTATCACATCGCCGGCGTATCTGGCCGCGCCCTGCCAGTCTTCTTTATATAAAAGGATCCTCGACAGTAATGCTTCGGCAGAATAGATATTGATCCTTCCGGAGGAAAACTCCGTGCTTTTACTTCCTTCAAATCCGGAGATAGCTGCCGTGAGATCGCTGATAATCTGCGCATAAGTATCTTTCATACTGCTGCGGGAGGGCGACTGCACCGAATCTACATTCGTAACCGTTACAATGGGAATACCCATATGCGTGGCGCCTGGTGTATAGTTATACGGTTGCGCAAACATGCGCGCAATATCAAAGAACACCAGTGCGCGTAATGCGTATGCTTCCGCTACTATCTGTTTAGCTTCTGTACTATCTGCCGCCGATGGCAGCAGTGAAATACGGGGGCCTTTTGTGATCACCATATTGGCATTGGCCACTACGGCGTATAACTGGTTCCACGAGTCGGTAGTATACTGGTCGTTGGCCGTTACGATGTACTGGTCCTGGTTGCGATACCGGTTACTGTTGATGACGCTGATAAAACCATTGTCCGACCGGAGGTCCGGCAACAGCGGCATGGTACGTCCATAATAATTTTCATTCTGCATCAGGGAATACACGCCGTTGATAGCCGCCCGTAAGCCGGGCAGGTCTGTGATAGCGCGGTCTGTTTCTGTTGACTGATCCGGCCGCTGATCAAGG
>JBCNPS010000317.1:0-8640 GCA_039593235.1 Chitinophaga sp.
GCTATTACAACAAAAGAAGATTTTCTGATATTTTGGGCGATATAGATGGTATTTCCAACAAAATGCTGAGCAAGGAATTAAAAGAATTGGAGTTAAACAAACTGGTTAAACGAACCGTTTTAGACACGCAACCCGTAACGGTTCAATATGAGCTCACTGCACACGGGAAAACATTGCAAACCATCATCAACAACCTCACAGAGTGGGGAAGAAAACATCGCAAGGAAATTATAGGGAAATAATTTCGAAGGCAGCTTATGCTATGCTGAATACTGCTATCCGTGTGGTCATATTTCAGCACCTGCTTGCCACAGGTTTGAGTCTTAAATATTATCAAATTATAAGCGAACATCTGCTGTATCAAAATCGAACATATGTTATTTTTATGAATTTATATGTCATTGTTTGTTATTATAATAAGTAAATGGCATTTTTCTTGGCGCACTGGCAAGTCATTCTTACTCAATGCTTAATATTACTCCGCTATGTTTAAAAATTATCTGAAAACCGCATGGCAGAACTTGCGCGGCAATAAAACCTATGTCGCAATTAATACTACCGGGTTAGCGGTAGGCATTGCAGCCTGCCTGCTTATTTTCCTGTTGATTCAATACGAAACAAGCTTTGATAATTTTCATAACAATAAGGAGCGCATTTACAGGGTAGTGGCGGCAACCAAAACCCCGCAAGGAATGAATTATTCCAAAGCCAGCGCCTATCCGGTGGCGGAAGCCTTACGGATAGACTATCCACAACTGGAACATGTTGCCCGGGTATACGGGCGGGAGGCGCAGCGGATAACGGTATTAAATGATAAAAGAGAGGCATCACAGGAGAAATTTAAAGAGAATATATTCTTTGCTGAACCTGAATTTTTTGACATATTCAATTTCCCCTTCCTTGCGGGCAATCCAAAAACAGCCCTGTCGGAACCTAATACAGTAGTGCTTACACAGGAAACAGCCAATAAATATTTTGGTGACTGGCATAATGCTGTAGGTAAATTCATTAAGTATAATGATGACCTGGTTTGCAAGGTAACAGGCATCCTCAAAAATACGCCTGCTAATACCGACTTTCCCCTGCAAATTGTACTTTCCTTTAAAACCAGCAGTCACGAAGACATGTTAACAGATTGGGTAGGACAGGATGGATCTTTAAACACCTTCCTGGTGCTTCCGGAGAATATGTCGGCGCAGCAATTCAATAATAACCTGGAGGCTTTTGTAAGAAAGCATACGCCTGTTGAGTATGCGAACCAGGGATACATATTACAGCCCTTAAGCAATATACACTATGAGAGCGAGTTTGGAACTTACAGGGGAAACACATTCAGCAGGAAATTAATTGCCGCATTAAGTGTACTGGGCTTGTTTCTGTTAATTATTGCCTGTATAAACTTTATAAATCTTGCTACTGCACAGTCGGTAACCCGCTCAAAAGAAGTGGGTATCAGGAAGGTTTTAGGCAGTAGTAAAAAGCAATTGATTATCCAGTTTTTAAGTGAAACCTTTCTTATTACACTTGCTTCAGTTATTATAGCAGTATTGCTTGCATTCATTTTATTGCCGTTGCTCAATAATCTTTTGCAAACACCATTGGAAATGCAGTTCACGTTTCCTTTGATGGCATTTCTAATCAGTATCATTATTATTGTTACATTTTTATCGGGCTTTTATCCTGCAATTGTTTTATCAGGTTTTAATCCCATTACCGTTCTGAAAAGCAAATTCACCAACAATACTGCCGGCGGACTTTCCATGAGAAGAGTGCTGGTTGTTTTCCAGTTTGCGATTGCGCAAACGTTGATTATGGGAACATTGGTTATTGTAAGTCAGATGAACTTTTTTCAAAATGCTCCTACGGGTTTTGATAAAGAAGCCATTGTGATGGTGCCGTTTGCGCATGATACTGCGCGATGGTCCGAAATGGATGCCTTTAAAGCTGAGTTGCAGCAACTGTCGGGTGTGAAAGAAGTGAGTTTTAGTGCATTTAGCCCGATGGATAAGGCTGGTTGGGACAATGATTTCAGATTTGATAACGCCGTGAAAAAAGCAGGCTTCAAAGCGGATTTTAAATGGGCGGATGCCGATTATTTTAAAACATACAGTATCCGGTTTATTGCCGGAACGCCATATAGACAGGCAGATACCGTAAATGGGTTTGTGGTGAATGAACTGATGGTGAGAAAATTGGGCTTTAAGGATCCTGAAGATATCATAGGCAAAAAGATAAACTTTTGGGACGGAAATTTGGTGGCCCCCGTTGTAGGAGTGGTGAAAGATTTTAACGGCAGCTCGCTGAAAAGTGAAATGACGCCTATAGTGCTTGGTTCATTCAAAATGGTATACCGGTTAATCAACATAAAAATGCAGCCGCAGCATATGAAGGAAACTTTGGCAGCAATAGAAAGGCTGTGGAACAAAGCCAATCCTGATCTTGTTTATGAATACCAGTTCCTCGATGATAAGATGGCCAGCTTTTACAAGCAGGAGAACCAGCTTTCCCAATTGTATAAAATAGCTGCAGGCATTGCCATATTTATTTCCTGCCTTGGCTTGTATGGCTTTGTTGCATTCATGGCAGTGCAGCGTACTAAAGAAGTAGGCATCAGGAAAATATTAGGCGCATCAGTAGCTAACATCATTTACCTGATGTCTAAAGAGTTTACACTGCTTATTGGCGTTGCATTTTTAATCGCGGCACCATTGGCCTATTATTTAATGCATCAATGGCTGCAAAACTTTGCATACAGGATAGAAATTGGTGTTGGAATATTTTTATTAACCATTCTCGCTTCTGAAATTATTGCGTGGCTTACTGTTGGCTACCAGGCAATAAAGGCGGCAGTAGCTGATCCTGTGAAGAGTTTGAAAGCGGAGTGATATTATTCCCTTTCAGTAGCAAACGAAGGTTATCAGGGTTTGTTTGTCGGGTAGTTGCAAACAGGGGGCTTTTTTATAGAGATTCTGCAATCCGCTTTACGGTGTCCAGCGCCAGGTCCCAGCCTTCGTTGGCGTCGTCATATGCTGCCTGATCTAATCCTTTAGTTAATTCTTCCTGTCCTGTTAATAACGTTTGATTGCCTTTCTGCTGAAATGAATAGGTAAGCACAGCAATGACAGTACTGGTATTGTTTTCAAACAAGCTGTGATTGATAAATACACTCCATACTTCTTTAATGGACGCATTTATTTCAATGGTTTTCTTGATAATCTGATTCCATTGATTATTAGTTTATGCTGTTACCTGTTTATTAATACCATAAATGATACTGTATGCAATCACCCCACCAATTAAGGAGGCGATGATATCTTTGAAATCAAAAACTCTGCCTGGTATCCATATTTGTGCCACTTCATAAAGGATCAGGCCGGCTACGATGCTTACACATGATGTTAATATTTCGCGGTTGGTATGTTGTTTTCTAATAATAACAACGGCGAATATGAACAACAGGGAAGACAGGAAATTAGGTAAAGAATCTGCAATAATATAGATGTGTTTACGAAACAGATAGCGCCTGAAAAAAAGTTCTTCGTACGCGGTAAAGAGTACGATGATAGTTAGAACCGAAATATAGAAATAGGTACGTTTCTTTGTTTGCATCAGCTATTATTAGTTTTTGAAGGTACTAATAAAATTGTTTTACTTTGGATCAAAGTGTTAAGATGTTTACTGTTCCCAGGTTCTTATCCGTAGGCATTATTATGTTGTTCAGTTCCCTTGTAGGGCGGGCTCAAACGAAGCCCCGCTTGTTATACAATGGAAAGCATTTCAATTCATTGATTACTAACCGTGTCCCGGAATATGGTATCGCTTCGAGGGATGGCTGCATTGTAATGGGGGAAATTATGCTGGAATTGCGGGATATAGACGCACAAACAGTGGAAGGGTTGGTGAAGGACGCGAAAACGGGCGATATCCTGGCAGGGGCCAGTATTAAATTACAAAGACAAATGGGGAGCAGTGAAATGTTTGCAACAGATTCACTCGGCCGGTTCCGGGTTACCAGGGCTTCTCCGGTAAAATATCTTCATGTTAACTATTTAGGCTATCGTATGCTTAACATCAAAGGAGCTGAGGGGAAGTTATTTTAGTGGCTGTAAATTTTAGGCCGGGGATAATAAATGATTCTTCCGGAGAAAAGAGGAGTTCCGTAGAACAACTCCCACATTCCCCTTCTTTTTAATATATGAAACAACCAGGTAGACGGAATTTCCAGTATATCATTCCAGGGATAGCGACGGAATAACACTACTCATTTGCATAAATGAAAATTAATTGTTAATTTGACAATTATTTCCACGTGCATATGAAAAAATTACTCATTTGCCTTTTGGCACATATTCCCGTCATTGCTGCAGCGCAATCCACTCAACTGCAAACATTTGCTCCCGGAGAAGTCCGGCTGTTGCCGGGGCTTTTTCTTGACGCCCAGCATACGGATGAAGAATATATCCTATCCCTTGATCCTGACCGCCTGCTGGCGCCTTTTCTGAAAGATGCGGGGATTCCTGTAAAGAAAGAGAATTATGGTAACTGGGAGAGCTGGGGACTGGATGGACATATTGGTGGGCACTACCTGTCGGCCCTCTCACTGATGTATGCTGCCACCGGGAAACAGGTTTACCTCCAGCGGTTACATTATATGCTTGATCAGCTGGAACAGTGCCAGCTGAAGAATGGCAACGGTTACCTGGGCGGTGTTCCGGATGGGAAGCAGCTATGGACGCAGGTTGCGGAGGGCAGGGGAGATGCGGTAACAAAACGATGGGTGCCCTGGTACAACATACATAAAACGCTGAACGGGTTGCTCGACGCCTGGACGCTCACCGGCAGCACACAGGCCCGCGACATGCTGCTGCGGTTATGCCGCTGGAGCAGGGACGTTACGGCGAACCTCAGCGATGAACAGATGCAGATAATGCTGCAGACCGAATTTGGTGGCATGAACGAAATTTTTGCTGCGGTAGCAGAACAAACCAGCGATACCTCCTGGCTTTATATGGCCAGGCGCTTTACCCACAAAAAATTACTGGATCCGCTCACCGCGCATACGGATGCCCTCACCGGGCTACACGCCAATACCCAGATCCCCAAAGTGGTAGGTTTCATGCGAACGGGTATAGTTGGTCATGATACTGCTTTGGAAGATGCGTCCGCTTTTTTCTGGAACACCGTGGTACAGAAAAGAAGCATTTCTATCGGAGGAAACAGCGTACGCGAACATTTTCATGCGGAGAATAATTTCCGCGCTATGCTGGAAAGCCCCGAGGGACCGGAAACCTGCAACAGCTATAATATGCTGAAACTTACCAGGCTGCTTTTCCTGAATGAGCCCAACCGCAAATACATGGACTACTATGAGCGCACACTTTATAATCATATTCTCTCATCACAGCGCCCCAATGGGGGATTTGTGTATTTCACGCCCATACATCCCATGCATTACCGGGTATATTCCACCCCCCGGAATGCTTTCTGGTGTTGCGTTGGTACCGGCCTTGAAAACCATGGGAAGTACACGGAACTGATCTATGCCCGTTCAGCGGATTCGCTTTATGTAAACCTGTTCATTCCTTCTGTGCTGCAATGGAAAAACAAATCACTGAAGCTGACACAGGAAACCAGGTTTCCGGAAGAGGAAGGGTCTGTGTTGAAACTCTCTTTGAAAAAACCGGAATTACTAACTATCGCCATACGTATCCCGGCATGGGTTAAAGATAGTATAGCCGTTACGGTCAACGGTCAACGCGCCACCAGCACCAGTAGCGCCTATGGCTATGTATACATTCACCGCACCTGGAAAAATGGCGATGTGGTGAAGATCCATCTTCCCATGGAGATGCGCACAGAAGGGCTGCCGGACAGCAGCCACTGGGTGTCTTTCCTGTATGGTCCTATCGTACTGGCTGCAGCTACCGATACGCTTAATATGCCTGGTTTGAATGCAGACACCAGTCGTTGGGGGCATATTGCCCGGGGGACCATGCGCCCAATGTCCGCCGCCCCAACACTGCAACTGGATGCCCCGGGTATAGTTGCATTACAACATACAGGCAGGCCATTGGAGTTTACGGCCGGCCAGCTGATCACCCAACCCTCTTTCCGCAACCTCAAACTGGTTCCGTTTTATCGCGTACATGATAGCCGGTATATGCTTTACTGGCCTTATACAGGCAAAACGGAACCCGGCAATTTACCGGGGCTACAGGAGGAGGAAAAACAACGCCTCGACAGCCTCACCACCGATCGGGTGTATGCCGGCGAGCAACAGCCGGAGACCGATCATCAGCTGGAGAGTGATGGCAGCACTACCGGAACATCGGGAGATCAGCATTTCAGGATCACACGTAACTGGTTCGCCTACACGCTGCAGGCTGCTGCGGCGGGTAATTATCAATTATATATCCGTTACCGTTATACCGGCGCCGGCGACTGTGGCAGTGTTGTTATAGGAAACAAAACGCTTGTGGAGCTTTGTGCTAACGTTAACGGGCATACGGAAGATAGCACCGTTGTGGTGGATGTACCAGCCAGGATAGCCGCAGCCGGTACTGTAAGGGTTGTTTTCAGGGCTGCTTCGGGGAAAGTAACACCACGTATTATGGAGGTGCGCCTTCTTAAAGCAATGTAATTTGCCAGTAACTTCCTGTTATCATCCTAACAATATTTTCGTACTTATGTTATATGCTAAAAAGGTATGTGCAGCGCTTTTTCTAATACTGTACATACCCTTGTCCGTAAAGTCCCAGTCCAATCCATTTGGCAATGCACTTATTCCCGACCTGGTAGCTGATGCAAGCATACAGGAGATAAATGGCACGTTTTATTGTTATGCAACTACTGATGGTTACGATGCCGGACTTAGTTCCTCCGGCCCTCCGGTAGTCTGGAAATCGAAGGATTTTGTTCACTGGAGCTTTTCCGGGTCATACTTCCCATCCGCTGAAGGGCAGTTGTATTGGGCGCCCAGCAAAGCTATTGAAGCTAATGGCAGGTACTACCTTTATCCCACGGTTAATGGGTATATGTATGCCGCCGTTTCGGATTCGCCCGAAGGGCCATTTCATCTGGCCGAAGGCCCTGATATTTTTACCAAACCCTATTCATCCAATACATTGCTAAAGAAGAAAACGCCAAAAGGCCCTGTTGGTATTGATGCGGAAATTTTTATAGACGATGATAAGCAAGCATATCTTTTCTGGCAATTAAGGCATGCTGCAAAGCTTAATAGTGATATGGTGACGGTTGATACCAATACTATTACTATTCCTACTTCCCGGAATGGATATTCTGAAGGCCCCATTTTTTTTAAGCGCAAAGGTGTTTATTATTATCTGTATACGCTCGGCGGGGATGAGGCATACCAGTATGCTTATGTTTCAGGCAAAGTATCTCCGCTGGGGCCTTTCGGTTTTCCGAAAAGCAATGATATCATCGCTACTACAAATCACCAGCGCGGAATTTTTGGCCCCGGTCACGGATGTGTTTTTAATGTACCGGGCACCGATGATTACTATTTCGCTTACCTTGAATATGGAAGAGGTAGTACTAACAGGCAAACGTATGTTAACAGGCTCCGGTTTAATGAAGATGGGTCTATCCGGCCAGTGGACCTTACTATGACAGGCGTGGGGGCACTTCATCATGTAAAAACGGATCTGTCTCAGAAAGTAGTAAAAGCCTCGGCTTCCAGTACCTGTAGTGAAAAGAAAATTAAACCGGCAAAGGATTCTTTACTGAACCGTGTAGAATATTTTGTCCCTTCATTTGCATTTGATGGGTCGAACGGATCGCGTTGGATAGCCCTGCCGGAAGATACGGCCTGCTGGATAATGGCCGACCTGGGCAAGGTGAAAAGTATAAAACGAAGCGAAGTTTATTTTGTCCGGCCCACAGCAGGGCATGCTTATGTTTTGGAGTATTCTGCTGATGGTATACACTGGTCGCCTTGTGGCGGTCATGATGATCTTAAGATTCAGTCGCCTCATTCAGATATATGCAATATCAAAGCAAGGTATTTAAGGATCAGCATTACCAAGGGCATCAAAGGCGTGTGGGAATGGAACATCTATTAGGAAAAGTGCCCATGATTTTCAGGAAACAAGAACACTTTTTATTTTACATGCTAATAATAAAATATGATATCGACATTCATGCTTTTTTCCAAAACTTCAATAGATGATGAAATATTTTTATTGTTAAAATAACACTTATTTTGTGAAGCTTTCAGCAAGATCTTTTGTTCTTCCTGAACAGGAGATTGTTTTAGCAAGCCCGTTATGAAGAAACTGATCATCATCTGCCTGCTTATTTATCCCTTTATATCAGCAGGGCAAACATTGTATTCATCCGGCGCCCATGTTCCTCTTCATTCCCGGGAGGTTACCATTAATATTTTCTTCGAAGGATATAATCCTAAAGTAAACGCTTTCAGGTTTCTGAAGCTGATCTGCTTTCCGCTCTATAATGGAGTAAGCACGGCGGTAGTATGTGAAATAGACAGCAGCGGAAAAGACAGCGTTACTTTCCCGCTGATAACGCCGCAGGAAATCATGTTGCTGGCAGACGGAAGTTTTGCCATGATGTATGCTTTCCCCGGCCATACTACAAATGTATACCTTGATATGGCCG
>JBCNPS010000318.1:0-8633 GCA_039593235.1 Chitinophaga sp.
GTGGGCATGGCGATGGTCGCCGAAGGCGCGCTGCTGGTGGCCGACGACGTGGGTGACGTGGTGTGGCGGGTTTTAATAAATTGCCCTTCCTAAAGCATCTTTTATATTATAAATTAAGATAAAATGAATATTAATGTGGCCCCTGAAATCACATTCCGTACCGCCCGCAGCGGCGGCAGCGGCGGACAAAATGTGAATAAGGTGGAAACCATGGTGGAAGGTTACTTTGACGTAATGGCTTCTGCGCTGTTAACCCAGGAGCAAAAAACAGTACTGGCGGAGAAGTTGGCTAACCGTATCAATGCAGACGGCCTGCTCCAGGTGAGGTCTCAAACGGAACGCACCCAGCTGGGCAACAAACAGGAAGTGATCTCCAAAATGAATGAACTGATCAGCAAAGCCCTCATTCCCCGTAAAAAAAGAGTACCTACCCGGCCATCCAAAGCTGCGCGGGAGAGAAGGATGGAATCTAAAAAAAGACAATCCGACAAGAAGCAGCAAAGAAGGGGTGGATTTGAATAGGCTACCTGCTGAAAAGCCACGCTGCGGCTATTACGCGCCCGTTTCATCCATTTATGCGCAATTGGTAACCCGTAATTCGTAATTTGCGTCAAAATATTTTGGGAATTGAGTATCAAGAACCTGGCAGGACAAACGGTATTTTACGGATTAAGTAATATAGTGAGCAAACTGCTCAACTATTTCCTTACCCCCTTTTATCTGACTATCTTAACCCGCGCATCTTTCGGGGAGATGTCCAACGTATACGCCTATATCCCGTTTGCCAATATTGTGCTCACCTATGGTATGGAAACGGCTTTCTTCCGTTTTGCGAAAAAGGAGAACCAGGCGCATGTGCTGGGCACTTCTACCATTTCCCTCTTGCTTTCTACCGTTAGCATCACCATTTTGCTGTTGCTGCTGCGGTCGCCGGTCATTAATTCCTACGCCGGGGAACTGGCGGGGCTCAGCGGGCATCCCACCTATTACACCTATGTGGTGCTCCTGATGGGCATTGATGCGCTCACAGCCATTCCTTTTGCGCAGTTGCGGCTGGAAGGGCGGCCTGTGAAATATGCGGCCATTCGTATAGCCGGTATAGTTACTACTATCTTTTTCAATATTTTCTTCCTGGTGATCTGCCCCAAACTGTATGCAGCCGGGCATCACTGGCTGCCGGACCTGCAAAGCGGCAGCGACCAGACAGGCTATATTTACCTGAGCAATATGCTGGGCAGCGCGCTAACGCTGGTGCTATTCCTGCCACAGATCCGTAAAATAGAATGGAAGTTTGATGCCGGGTTATGGAAACAAATGATGCATTACGCGCTTCCGCTGATCATAGTGGGTATGGCCGGCATGGTGAATGAAACATTCGACAGGGCCTGGTTTTTACCCCAGTTCCTGCCCGGCGATGACATGGAGGCAAAAAAGGAGATCATTGCCCTTTACAGCGCCAACTATAAGCTGGCTATCCTGATCACTATGTTCATACAGGCATTCCGGTTAGGTGCGGAGCCTTTTTTCTTTAAGCAGGCGGAAAGCGGCGATCCGAGGAAAATGTATGCCCGGATCATGAAGCTGTTTGTGATCATGCTTTGCTTTATGTTCCTGTTTGTAAGTCTTTACCTGAATATATGGAAAGCGTTCCTGCGGGTGCCCTTCTATTACCAGGGCATGCGTATTGTGCCTGTATTGCTGCTGGCCAACATGTTCCTGGGTATTTATTACAATCTTACCATCTGGTTTAAGCTTACGGACCGCACCAAAACAGGCGCGGTGATCACCATCGTCACTGCCGTGCTGGCCTTCCTGCTGAACTACTGGTGGATCCCGGTAATGGGATACTATGGCGCTGCACTGGCCACCATGGTATGCTATTTTATACAGATGGTGATTTGCTATATACTGGGGCAGAAGTATTACCCGATCCCTTACCATCTTCCCAAATTAATTACCTACATAGGACTGGCTACCGGCATTTACTACCTGTTCAGCTGGCTCAATGCAGCGGTGCTGTCGCCCAAAGATATTTATGCCCTCAAACCCCTTCCCCTCGCAGTAGCAACGGTTTTCTTTGCGGCCTATGCCTGGTTTATTTTCCGTATGGAGAAGAAGGAGTTTGCCCGGTTACCGGTGATCGGGAAGTTTATTAAAGTGTAAACTACTCCACCAGGAAAGGATTGTGCTTTTTCTCAAAGCCTATTGTGGTGGCGGGCCCGTGGCCGGGGAATACCCTCACCTCATCCGGTAATACAAACATTTGCTCCCGGATACTTTTCAGCAGGGTAGCATGATTGCCTCCCGGGAGATCTGTACGGCCAATGCTCTGGTAAAACAAAACATCGCCGCTGATCACGAAATGCTGGCCGGGGCAATAGAAGGCTACACTCCCCGGAGAATGGCCAGGGGTAAACAATACCGTTAATTCATCGGTACCAAAAAGAATCTTTTCCCCTTCTACCAGGTAGCGGCCTGCTTCGGGGGAGGGGTCAAAGGGAATATTGTACATCGCTGCCGCCTGCTGGGAACTGTCCAGTACCGGCTGTTCCAGCTCATGAAACTCCGGGCGCACTTTATACGTATCTGACACCAGTTTATTACCGAATATATGATCAAAGTGGCAGTGTGTATTCAATAATCTTATAACATTTAACCCCTGCGTTTGTATATATTGTAATAATTCTTTTCTTTCGTCCTGAAAATAACACCCTGGGTCTATAATTATACATTCCTTTTTTCCGTTAATAAGCAGGAAAGTGTTTTCTTGTAAGGGACCAAAAGTGAATTGTTGTATTTCAATCATTGTAACCCGATTTTTTTAGGCTAATTTTAAAACAGATCACAATATTATCAATACTTTCTGTATGAACAGATTTATTACCAGGTTATTATTCCACGGTACCCTATTACTTGGAACGATAGTATCCCAGGCCCAGACCAATACAGTAGAATTTGGACAAAATCGTGTGCAGTTCAAGAACTTTAAATGGAGATATTATCAGAGCCGCCATTTCAACACCTATTTCGCCCAGAACGGGTTGGAACTTGGTAAGTATGCGGCACAGGTAGCCGAAAAGGAATTGCCCCAGCTGGAGCAGTTCATGGAATCAAACCCGAGGCAGCGTATTAATATTGTGGTTTACAACTCCTTCGGGGAAATGAAGCAGTCCAACATCGGGATTGGTGTGGACTGGCAGAATACAGGAGGGGTCACCAAACTGGTGGGTAATAAAATGATCGTTTATTTCGACGGCAACCACGAAAACCTCCGTCGCCAGATCCGGCAGGGAATAGCCCGTATTATGCTGGAAACACTGCTGTTTGGGGAAGATATCGGCGAATTTGCCGGTAATGCCGCCCTGATCGACTTCCCGAAATGGTTCACAGACGGCTTTATTGGCTATGCAGCCGAAAACTGGACCGCCAAACAGGATGAAGAACTGAAGCTCATCATCATGTCCGGCAAGTACAGCAACTTCAACGCCCTTGCCTATGACCATACCCTCCTGGCCGGCCAGGCCTTCTGGTACTACGTGGAAAGCAAATACGGCAAAGATGCCGTGCCTTACCTGATGTACATCACCCGTATCAACCGCGGGCTGAAGAAAGGATTTGAACAGGTGCTGAACAAAACACCAAAGAATGCTACCAAAGACTTTTTCGTATTTTATCAGAAAAGATTCCAGGAAGATAACCGCAGAAGGAAAACTTCCGCTAAAGGCCGCACTATTGTAGCCCAGGAAATTACTCCCAAAGCCGATTACTACCGCTTCAACCCTAATCCTAAAAATAATTCCTATGCAGTAGTTCAGTTCAGGAAAGGCGTATACAGGGTACAGATCCAGCTTGGCTGGAACAAACCCAAAGTATTGCTGCATAGCGGCGTAATGCAACTGGCCAACCAGGTAGATCCCAACTACCCGCAGATGGCATGGAACACAAAAGGGAACCGCCTGGCTGTTGTGTATGAACACGAAGGCAAAACCAAACTGATGATCTATGACCTCATCACCCGTACGACTATACGCCAGGAGCTGCCCCAGTTCGACCGGGTGATCGACTTTAAATACATGCCGGTACAGGAAAATACCCTGTTGCTCTCTGCCGTGAAAAACGGTCATACCGATATCTTTACCTATAACATCAGCAATTCCAAAACAGACCAGATCACCAACGATGTGTATGATGACCTGGATCCGTCGTTTGCCGCCTTCCCCGGCAAAAGCGGTATCCTCTACTCCTCCAACAGGCCCGGCCCTAAAGGAAGAGGAAGCGATACCTCGCTGATGAACAGGCCATTCAATATATTCATGGTAGACAACTGGAACAAAAGCTCCGAGAAGCAGATCACCCAGCTGACCGACCTGCAGTATGGCAATGCCAAACTGCCTATGCAATACAATACCACCCATTTTACCTTTGTTTCTGATGCCAACGGTATCCGTAACCGTTATGCCGGCTTCTTCAAATCACAGGCCGATGGCGTGGATTCTCTCTTCTATGTAGGCTCCGAAATACTCCACAACCCGGACCAGGAAGAACTGGATTCCACCCTGGCTGCCTATGGCTCTACAGCCCCGGATTCAGTGGAAGCGGTCACTATCACGAAAGATTCTACTTACACTTTCCCTATCTCCAACTACCCTTATGGTATCCAGGAATCAAGGATCACCGGCGAGAAAGGAGAAGTATCGGAAGTGGTGCAATATGCAGATATCAAACGACTGATGAAGCTGAAAGTAGACACCGTGGTGTTGAAAAAAAGGAATATAACGGCAAAAAACACCAATTTCAGAAGGGCACAGATGCATGCAGACAGCTTACGTTTAGGCCTGCCTACCTACCTGGCGCCAACAAAAGATACGTCTACGCATCCTAACTTTTTCCAGAACGAGTTTGGTAATGAGCCGGCTGATACCTCCACGGCTATCACGACAAATGAGCCTGCGCTGTTTGAAAAAAGAAAAGAGGAAGAATCGATTCTCAAGAAATCGAAACTGTTCCCTTATAAATTCAAATTTGCTTCCGATTACCTGATCCTGCAACTGGACAACTCCATCCTGGTAAATAAATACCAGCCATTTACAGGTCCGCCAAGCGGCCCTATCCGCCTTACCGACCCGGTGAACGGATTGATCCGCATTGGGGTAAGCGACCTGTTTGAAGATCTGAAATTCAACGGCGGTTTCCGTATTCCGTCGTCCCTGCAGGGTTCCGAGTATTTCTTTTCGGCCAGTTACCTGAAGAAACGCTTCGACTATAAATTCACCTACTACCGTAAAGTAGATAAGAACAACGGATTTTCTATCCGCGACCAGTTTGGTAACGATTCCGCATTTATTCCTGCCAAAATGATCACCAACATCTACCAGGGGGAAATGCGGTATCCTTTTGACCAGGTGAGAAGCATCCGCTTATCGGCCGGTATCCGTACAGACAAGCTGGTAATGCAGGCGGTAGACAAACCATCGCTGATAAACAAGGATTACAAGGAAACCTACGCGTTAATGCGCCTGGAATATGTGTACGATAATACCATTAACCCGGCTATTAATATCTGGAATGGTACCCGTTATAAAATTTACGGGGAAACCAATGCACAGCTGACCAACGGCGGACTGAACGAACTGTTCAACCCAGGTCTTTCTGCGGCTGCACAGGGCAGGTTTACCTACAACATGGGAGTGGATATCCGCCACTATACCAAAATTTACCGCAACTTTATATGGGCTACCCGCTTTGCCATGGATATGTCGTGGGGAACCCGCAAACTGCTGTATTACCTGGGTGGTATCGACAACTGGCTGAACCCGCAGATCAATACCAGGAACCCGGTAAATCTTACTGAAAATTATGCTTTCCAGACCCTGGCAGGTAACCTGCGTGGCTACAAGCAGAACGCAAGAAATGGTAATAACGTGATGTTGCTGAACACAGAACTCCGTTTACCGGTGTTTGCCACTTTCATCGACAAACCCATCAACTCTGCTTTCCTGCGTAATTTCCAGGTAACTTCCTTTATTGATATTGGTACTGCATGGAATAAAAAGCTGAGCTTTAAAGATGCCAACTATACTACTTATGACGATGGACAGGGTATCACCACCCGTATCAAAGAAGGCTTCCTCGGACCATTTGTAGGCGGCTATGGTTTTGGTGCGCGTACCACTATTGCCGGCTACTTCCTCCGCGCTGATGCAGGCTGGCCTGCCGTAGCGTTTTTCAGGGGCAGCCCGATCTGGTATTTCGGCATGGGGGTTGACTTCTAAGCGTGGTTGGCGCCTTCGGCGCTGTAAATTGTCTTGGAACAGGATTACGCTGATTTTACTGATTTCATTGATTTTTATTTTTTGAATTTTATAAAATGATTAAGGGAGATAGAAGTGAGTATTTACTTCTATCTCCCTTAATTTTTAAAATCAAATATGATCAATCTAAAAAAACAAAAATCAAGGAAATCAGTAAAATCAGCGTAATCCTGTTCCAAGACAATTTAAAAGCGCCGAAGGCGCTAGACGTGTTGCTTCTTCACCAGCGGGTACATTAAGCTCAGGAATATTCCCATACAAATGGTGAAAGCCCAGGCATGGCGGTTCTCCACGGGATGCAGGAAAATATCCCTCATATCGCCCAGCAGGGTGAGCGGATCTTTCACAATATCCCAGCTGTTATAACGTAAATACCTGCCTATATATACGCCCATGCCGCAGAGAAACATTACGGGGAAAGTGAATAGCCATGCCGGCCAGCGGCTATGACGGTTACTCCACATTTTCTCCATGCTGCGGATAGACATGTATCCGAACATCATACCATTCCAGGCAAAGGAAAAAATAACAAACAGGTCAAACCATAGTGGCACGCCGCCATCAAACAGGTGGAACAGATCCGTGAGGATGTAAGGAGCGTTGGGAATAAACAGTAGCCACACAATGAAGCAGCCGTACCAGTTATAACGGTTCTTTATCTGTTCCGGATGCTTCTCCATCCAGCCAGTGATGGCAAAAGGAATAAAGGCAAGAAAAAGGTTCCAGATCAGCGATACCCGCAAATAGCTGCCGGTATGCATTACACGGAAAAACAGCAACGCCATACTGAACAGCACAGAAGTATACAGGGAGTATTGGTGCCGCGACCGGCCTATACGGTGTTGTAATAAACGGATGGTTCTCTTCAATTGCATATGGTTACTTTTAGATAATTAAAAGATATATGGAATAAACACGACAGCCCCTATAATAGCGGCTCCGATAGCCGCTACCAGTACAGCGCCGGCAGCTACATCCTTGATGAATTTCACTTTGGGATGCAATTGCGGCGAAAGGTGGTCCATTATTTTTTCTATTACTGTATTGAACATTTCTGTGATCCACACCAATGTAATGGCGAGGATGATCCAGATCCATTCCGGCGTTGCTATTTTATACCAGCAACCGGCTGCCACCACCACTATGGTAGCGAGGGCATGAATACGTGCATGTGGCTCACTGCGCAGAAAAGCGGCAATACCATTAAATGCGTATCCGAAGCTGGCCAACCGTTTGCTGATATATGAATTTCCCATGTTAGTTTTTATTGGATATTGGTGTTTTTCTGTCCTAACTTATCCCACTTGATAGTGGTGCTGAAGTACATGATCAGGGCCAGGATGATAAAGAGTCCTAAGCTTCCCATCAGCAACGCCTGATCTTCTGCACTGATAATCACATAAATGAATCCATAAAGGATAGTAAGTGTAGCCCCGATGCCTGCTGCAATACGGATGCTTTTAACGGCAGCAGCCGTATATGCAATAATCAGACCTATTGTGAGCACACTGGCTATCAGGTAAGCCATAGTAAAGTTAATTTGTTCTGAAATAGAGATGAGCAGGGTATAAAAAATAACAAGGGCCAGCCCGATGAGGGCATACTGCAATGGATGAAGGGCGCGGCGTTGTGATAACTCAATAAAATAGAAAACAAAAAAGGTTAACCCAATGATCATAATGGCATATTTTACTGCGCGCATAGACATCTGGTAGCTTTCCGCGGGCATAAATAATTTGATCCCGAAATCGGCGGAATGAATATTGAATTTTTTGCCTTCCCAGCTTTGGGGATAGTTGCGGTTCAGGTGCTGTATCTGCCAGGTGGCGGCAAAGCCTTTATCGTCCACCCTGCGGGTTTTAGGCGGGAAAGCCTCGTCAAAACCGGGGTCGGTCCAGCTGGAATTAATGCCTACAGTAGTGGTTTTACCAATGGGAGAAAAACTGATCCGGCCGGAGCCTTTTATACCCAGTTCCAGTGAGAAGTTACCACCCAGTACGCCGGTATCGCCGGGGGTAATGGATACCGGCGTTTGAATGCCGCTGTCAAACAGGTCGTTGCTCACCAGGCCGGGGTTAAACGCATAGTTTTTACCATTCCACATCATTTGCACCTGGTTGCCAATGCCGCGCAGATCACTGATGCCAATGAGCAGCGACGCGTGTTCCCAATCTAAGGCGGAAGGAGGGAGGTTGAGGGCTTGCAACTCATTGCTGTTAAACGCGCCGCTTAGCTGCAGCCTGGCATTGTACACGGCTACATTAAAAATACCACGGTGTAGTTTCTCCGGGACTTTTCCGCCCGGATGGGGCGGCTTGGGGA
>JBCNPS010000319.1:0-8586 GCA_039593235.1 Chitinophaga sp.
ATTTTTTATGAGTGCAGGAATGCGCTTTTGCTGTTCCTGTCTGTAAATGGTTTTTCACTTACCCATTCTATTATTTACGGCGCTTATGAAGGCGCCATATGGTTCGGGAAATATTCAGACTTTGTTTTCAGGGATAATATTATCGCCAATAACAACTGCTTTTGGGTAAGTATGAAAGACTACCAGCCGCACTATGTTTTTGCCAATTCACTGATTACGGAAAATGCTATTGATATGGGTTTGAATAATAACGGGGTGATTGAAAAAGACGGCTCCAATATCCCGGAAACAAACAATGTACGGCGCTCCGGCAAAGTACTGTTGAATGAGATCAATAAAGACACCATTCCTGCAAACCACCTGCACCTGTTGCCCGCTTCGGCCGGCAGGGATATTCCCGCGGGGATATTTAAAAACAGCCGCTGATGTCCGTTTCCGGACACTCCCTGCCCATGCATGAACAATTATCGAAAATTGCTATACATAACTGAATATGCTGTGTGGCGCCCTGATATGGCAGCTTTATTGCGGGCATGTTCACATAACATTATTACTATGAGTCATATTGTAATTCCTATTCCACCACTCCCCGGCAAACAGGAGATTGAAGTGGAGGTAACGATCAACAACCAGAAGCAGCAGCTGCATTATCGGGTGGAACTGTTTTACTGGGATGATTGCTCCAATCCCATGGGACACCGGGCGGATTGTATCAGTGAAATGCTGTCGCATCATGATCCTGAATGGATGGTATACTATATCGGCGCACCTACCGATAAGTTTGTACCGATCACCTTTGTGAGCAAAGAAAGCAGGAAATTATTGCAGATACCTAAAGTGTAGGCCGGCCAATACCTACAGCAAGCGTTCCAGCACACCTTTGCGCTTCACAATGTTTTTGTAATCCCATTGTATGTTTGCCGACTTTTCGAGCCATCGTTTTAAGAGGTCGGAATCCAGCTGCTTTGAGCAAATGGCTTTGTCCGGCGGCAGCATAGCATCGTTGTAGGCTTTGATTTCTTCATGCATGTTGGAGGGATTTAAATGATCATCGTTGTAATATAAAATGAATAGGCAGAAAGAAAGGTATAGGCTCTTTTCTACCTCTTATCATACCAGGTTTCCACAGCGGCATGAGTTTCGCAACCCGGATCGCTTCCTCGTTCAATGGTTTGGATACCCCCGAGCTTATAGTTACCTGTGTAATACTTCCGGCTGTATCCACCACAAAACGCAAAAGTACAGTTCCAGAGTCCTTTCTATACATAGCCTCCGGCGGATAGCTCACATTTTTCTGAAGAAATTTCATAAGGGCATGTTCTCCGCCATTAAAGGTAGGCGGAACTGACAATGCCGTATACTCACTCCCTGCTTTTTTATCCTGATACCTCGTTCCTTTTATAAACTGACCATTCCGGTAAGTATCTATATAGTCTGTTTCTCCCCACCTGTCAAATGTCTCCCAATTTCCTTCCCTCAAGCCTTCTTCTACTGCTCCTTTCTCCATTATCACATAGGTGGTGTCATTTCTAATTGAATATTCACCATTTCCATTTACTACTTCTGCCTTCCCAAGACTGTCCCAGCTATTGACTACCTTATAAGGAACCTTTGATCCCTTTTTCATCATTTCATCGTAAGGCAGCATACTAAATATCGCTTTCTGCTTCCCGTTGTCATAATATTCCATCCACTCCCCGGATGGATACCCTTTTGTATAGCAGCCTTTCTTAATAACTTTTCTCTGGCTGTTGTACCAGGCTGCAGGTCCTTCCTGTATCAGGTATTCTTTGGAAGATGAGCCGGCAACACTCAGCAATGTTCCAGAAAGCGTATAGTCACGGACTTCATAGATTGTTTTTACTGAATCTATGCCCATAAATACCCTCACATATGCAGCGTCCTCTTTAGTATGCACCTGTCCACCGTCCTTATCCAGGTAAACGAAGTATTTGTGACGATCGATAGGGATTTTCTGCGAAAAGGCATTCATGCCCAGCACACACATAAATGTAAATAACAGGGTACATCTCATATTTTCAAAAGTCAGATTTTTTGAATTACGGACAGGATTCCGTTGCCTGATCCCCTAATTTAATTATTATAATGTTAACCCTCTTGTTCACTTTTCTTCCTTTACTTATCTTTCCATTACATTAAATGTAATACGCGCGGACCAGCAACACCCTCATAGATTTTAACTATTGAAAGATAGAAATTAATTGAGTTCATTTATTTCATAATACCATTACCTTTATCATCCTGCACAAATACAAGGTGCAAGTAATTGTTCACTCAATACAAAACTTGTAAACATGGGAAAAGAATCAAACGACATCAGTAAATGCCCTTTTCATAACGGCAGCATGAAACACAACGTTGGCGGCGGCGGTACCAGGAACCGCGATTGGTGGCCTAACCAATTAAAATTAAGTATCCTGCGGCAGCACTCGCCCTCGTCGAACCCGATGGGTGACGACTTCAACTACGCCGAAGCATTTAAAAGCCTCGACCTGGAAGCAGTGAAAAAAGACCTTCATGCACTGATGACCGACTCACAGGACTGGTGGCCGGCCGACTTCGGGCATTATGGTCCGTTATTCATCCGCATGGCATGGCATAGTGCAGGTACCTATCGTGTGGGTGATGGCCGTGGTGGCGCCGGTTCAGGGCAACAGCGTTTTGCCCCGCTGAACAGCTGGCCCGATAATGTGAGTCTTGATAAAGCCCGCAGGCTGCTGTGGCCTATCAAACAGAAATATGGCCGCAATCTTTCCTGGGCCGACCTGTTGATCCTTACCGGTAATATAGCTCTGGAATCAATGGGCTTTAAAACGTTTGGTTTTGCAGGCGGACGTGCAGATGTATGGGAACCGGATGAAGATGTATACTGGGGTTCTGAAACCACCTGGCTGGGTGGCGATATCCGCTATGCGCACGGCTCTCATGGTGTGCAGGAAGGTCACGGTGTACTGGTATCCGACGATGATGCGGATGGCGACATCCACGGCCGTAACCTGGAAAAGCCGCTGGCTGCTGTACAGATGGGCCTGATCTATGTGAACCCCGAAGGCCCCGACGGCAATCCTGATCCCATTGCAGCTGCAAAAGATATCCGCGATACTTTTGGCCGCATGGCCATGAACGATGAAGAAACAGTAGCTCTTATAGCGGGTGGCCATAGCTTCGGTAAAACCCATGGCGCCGCACCTGCCACCCATGTAGGTAAAGAACCTGAAGCCGCCGGCCTGGAACAGCAAGGCCTCGGCTGGAGCAATAGCTACGGCTCCGGTAAAGGCGCAGATACCATTACCAGCGGACTGGAAGTAATATGGACAAAAACGCCCACCCAATGGAGCAATAATTTCTTCGAAAACCTTTTCGGTTTTGAATGGGAGCTTACCAAAAGCCCCGCCGGTGCACACCAATGGGTAGCTAAAGACGCCGACGGCATTATTCCTGATGCGTACGACGCTTCCAAAAAGCATCGGCCTACCATGCTTACTACCGACCTCTCCTTACGGTTTGATCCTGCTTACGAAAAAATATCCCGGCGCTTCCTGGAAAAGCCGGAAGAATTTGCAGACGCTTTCGCCCGTGCATGGTTTAAGTTAACGCACCGCGATATGGGCCCACGTGCACGTTATCTCGGTCCTGATGTACCGCAGGAAGTACTGCTATGGCAGGATCCTATTCCTGAAGTGGATCATCCGCTGGTAAATGAAAATGATGTTGCAGCGCTCAAAGCAAAAGTGCTCGCATCCGGGCTTAGCGTATCCGAATTGGTATCTGTAGCATGGGCTTCTGCAGCTACTTTCCGTGGCTCGGATAAACGTGGCGGCGCCAACGGCGCGCGTGTCCGCCTGGCTCCGCAAAAATTCTGGGCAGTGAACAATCCGCCACAACTACAGAAAGTGCTGAGCGCGCTGGAAGGCATACAGAAAGAATTTAACGGCGCACAAAAAGATGGCAAAAAGATCTCCCTGGCGGACCTCATCGTGCTGGGCGGCGCTGCTGCTATTGAAAAAGCAGCCAAAGATGCCGGCAATGCGGTGACCGTTCCATTTGCACCCGGCCGCATGGACGCTTCGCAGGAACAAACAGATGTTGAATCTGTCGGTTACCTGGAACCTGCTGCAGATGGCTTCCGCAACTACCGCAAGTCAAGATCTGCCGCTCCTACCGAGGCGCTGCTGATAGACAAAGCCCAGCAGCTCACGCTTACAGCGCCTGAATTAACGGTGCTGCTCGGCGGTTTGCGCGTACTGAACATTAACTTTGACGGCGCTAAACATGGTGTGTTTACGGCGCGTCAGGGCGTACTTACCAACGACTTCTTTATAAACCTGCTTGATATGCGCACGGCATGGAAAGCCCTGTCGGACGACCAGGAATTGTACGAAGGCAGCGACCGCGCTACCGGTGCGGCAAAATGGACCGCTACCCGCGCCGACCTCGTGTTTGGCTCCAATGCAGAACTGAGAGTAATTGCTGAAGTTTATGGCAGCGCTGATGCACAGGAAAAATTTGTGAAAGACTTTGTGGCTGTTTGGAATAAGGTGATGAACCTTGACCGGTTTGATTTAGTCTGATAGAGATTTATATAAAGGAAAAGAGGCTGCGTCATAAAAAATGATGCGGCCTCTTTTTTATTGGCGGAAATTGAACACATTCCTTGATTTGCCTACAAGCTTCAGGGGTTTGCATACACGCGCGCGATTTGGCTTACCGATCTTTGGATCATGGAAATAAAACAAATAGCATTGGGCAGCCAGGGTTTGGTTGTACCGGTGATCGGCCTGGGCTGCATGGGCATGACAGGTTTTGAAGAAGGACATATGTACGGCCCTGCGGATGAGCAGGAAGCCATCGCTACAATTCACCGTTCGCTGGAGTTGGGCGGTAATTTTCTGGACACTGCCGATCTGTACGGGCCGCTGAAAAATGAACAACTCATTGCGAAGGCAATCAGCGGTAAACGCGATCAGTATATTCTGGCCACCAAGTTTGGCTGGGAAATCGATGACAACAATAAAGTGACCTGGGCCATCAATGGTAAAAAGGACTATGTAAAGAAATCATTAGAGCGTTCGCTAAAGAACCTCCATACCGATTACATCGATCTGTATTACCTGCACCGCCTGGATAAAAATACGCCGGTCGAGGAAACGGTTGACGCCATGGCCGGGCTGGTTAAAGAAGGTAAAGTGGGTTATATCGGTTTGTCGGAAGTATCGTCTGAAACGGTTAAGCGGGCGCATGCCGTGCACCCTGTCACCGCAGTCCAAAGCGAGTATTCTTTATTTGAACGGACGGTGGAAGAACGCGGGGTATTAGCCACATTAAACGAACTGGGTATCGGGTTTGTGGCTTACTCACCATTGGGCCGTGGTTTTTTATCGGGACAGATCAAAAGCATCGATGACCTGCCGGAGAACGATTTCCGCAGAGCGATCCCGCGTTTCCAGGGCGAAATGTTTAATAAGAATATTGAATTGGTGAAGGCAATTGAAGCCATGGCTGAAGCAAAGAAAGTCACTTCTTCGCAGCTGGCTTTGGCGTGGATCATCAGCAAGGGGATTTTACCGATCCCCGGAACGAAACGCCGGAAGTACCTGGAACAAAACCTTGCGGCGACTACCATTGCGTTGACGGAGGCGGATCTTTCACAACTGGAAAGCATCGTGCCTTTGGGTACGGATACGGGCGCACCTTATGATGAGTTCAGTATGGGCTTAATTGATTAATTTTGTTTATGAACGCTATTAATTCCATATCACAATTTCACCGGTTGCTGTCATTGCCCGAACCTCACCACCCGCTGGTGAGCGTGATCAACCTGGCGGAAAGTGTTTTTTTGGAAGACGAGATCTGGAAAGGTTTCATTAACCGCTTTTATTGCGTTGCGCTCAAACGCGAAGCCAAAGGCAAGACCAGGTACGGGCAGCAGCATTATGATTACGATAAGGGAGTACTAAGTTTTACCGCGCCTAACCAGGTGCAGCAACTGGACCTGCAAAATATGGAATGCGGGTCCGGTTATCTCCTGATCTTTCACCCCGACTTCCTGTTACAGCATACGCTGGCGAACAGCATTCATCAATACGGTTTTTTCGATTACGCGGTTAATGAAGCGCTACACCTGTCGGCCGGGGAAGAAGATGATCTGATCACGATCCTCCATAAAATTGATAAGGAGTGCCAGCATATCGATAAGCATACCCACGAGATCATTCTGACGCAGATCGAGAGCCTGCTAAAATACTCCAACCGTTTTTATGAGCGGCAGTTTCTGACCCGAAAGAATAATAATTCAGCGCTGCTGACCCGGTTCGAACAGTTGATCGATGACTACTTTAACAGCGATGCACCCGGTTTGCTCACGGTACAATATATTGCTGCGCAGATGAACCTGTCGCCGAACTACCTGAGCGACCTGCTCCGGATTCATACCGGGCAGAACACGCAGCAGCATATTCATGAAAAACTGATCGCGAAAGCCAAAGAAAAACTTTCCACGACCAGTCTTTCGGTCAGTGAGATTGCTTATGCCCTGGGGTTTGAGCATGCGCAATCCTTTAGCACGCTTTTCAAAAAAAAGACGAATTTATCGCCGCTGGAATTTCGCCGGGCTTTTAACTGATTACCAGCCAGGGGCGAATTATAACTATATTCTTCGATGAAATATTTCCCGGCAGGCCCGCCCGGGCCGATCATCTCACCAATGGTATAGTCTTTCTTTTATTTACATCTCCCCTAACGTTTAATAAACTTACGGGTATAACTTGTTTCTCCTGACCTCACTTTTAAAATATAAGTGCCGGGTACCAGTTCGGCAATGTCAACGGATATCCCGGATACTATCTTCAAACGCTGACCTTTGTTATTATATACTTCTAGTACCGCATTTTTATTATTCAGTCCACTCACATAAAGCCTGGTAGTAGCCGGGTTGGGATACAACAAAATATCTTTCCCTGTTTTTAATTGCTCATCTACCGGGGAATCCTTTTGATATTGAGCAGTGAATGTTCCCTCCACGGCTGTAATCACAGCGCTTGAGCTATCAATTTCCGGCAACCCGTTTTCCTCGCGCAGCAATTGGAAAAGATGATCCGGCCGTACCACGATATGGTTTGAATCCAGCGTATTCATCACATTCTTAAAGTTAGTAGGCTTTACATCCTGCCAGGGTTGGGCCTGTATAATAATAAATCGCGGCGATGTTCCATTCCATCCTGCGGAAGCGGAAGCGATGGCGTCTTTCATGGCCTGCTCCCCGGTACAATAGTTACAGGAAAGCGGCATTCCCGGTAAACGCTGGTTATAAATACTAAGCGCGCCACCCGTATTCTGGGCGGTTAAGCCAAGCAATGAAGGCGCATAAGTAGCAAAGCTCTCCCCAACATTCTGGTTGATACCACCTGTGATCGTATTCCAGATAGTAAGCACCCGGAACCCGGCTCTCTTATTGTAATCTTCTGTTTTGATAACAAACTGGTTTAACGTATTCTGATCGGGGAAGTTATTGGGATACGTATATCCGTACCCGGAGGGGCCTGAAATCAGGTTGTCATTGTCGGTAGAAGTTTGATGATAATAGTTCAGCGCTCCCGGCATGGCGTCGAGCATCGCTGGCGACAGGGTCCATCCCATAGGCACCGAGCCACGGTCGGGATTACTCCATAGCTTACGCATCAGGTGTTCCACATATTGCAGGTTATCACCGTCGCTTAGTATAAAGGCCACATAGATCTTGTTTTTCAGCATTGGTTTCGGGGGAATAGGTTTAACATGAACAGTTCTGGGCATACCGCTGTGCACCGTTAAATTGGTGGCGTAATCACTCGCCACGGTGGCAATACCATAGCTGGATGCCCGGGTGATACCCGCGCCTTCTTCGGGCCACCAACCCATGTATACTGATCCTGCCGGCATAGAAGATAAAAAACTGTTCAGCAAAGCGCTTTCACCGCTTACAGCAGGATCCAGCCATACTACGGCAGCCCCCAATGCGGTGGCGTATTCCCGCAGGGAGCCCTGGTGCAGCTCCGGGCTTAACCCGATCAGCATACGGTGGTCCATTGTAGACCAATAGGTGTTGTACAATGTTTGATATACCTGTAGCTTACTGGTAAACTGGCCCCGCAAATCTGTTAGTATGGGCAAATTATAAGGCGCCGCCGTTAGTTTTGGCAATAAGGAAGGCGAAGCAATGAGCGCCTTTTTATCTTTCGCAAGTGTTGTTGCCAGGTTTACAGTGGCCGTTTGCGCGGGGTCGTACACAATAAGACCTGATATTTCACTGCGGTATTTAGTGATCAGCTCCCATTTGTCTGTATGTTCCGTCCATGTTAAACCCAGGGATTGCATCCAGGCATATGGTCCTTCTGCAAAGGCGTCGCCTTCATAGGAGAATACGCGTGGCTGTGTTATGTTCACAATGCCTTTCAGGGAACTAAACAGGTAAACTTCCGCGGCGGCGTCATTCTGTTGCTGCTGCACTTTTTCAGACAGTAACTAGAGATGTAACGGAGCAGAAAAAAGCTCAAGAATCGCTTCAATATATGGCTTTTCACGATATGC
>JBCNPS010000032.1:0-24032 GCA_039593235.1 Chitinophaga sp.
CCGACAGCCAGTTATTCATCATATACCAGCTGATGGGAGTAGCCAGTAAGATGCCGGTAAGCACCAGGGCCAGGAATTGTTTCGACAGCAAACCGGTAACATTCATTACAGAAGCGCCGAGAATTTTCCGGATGCCAATTTCTTTCTTACGCTGTTCGGCGGTAAAAACAGACAAGCCGAACAGGCCCAGGCAGGAAATAAGCACCGCTACCACCGCAAATACCTGCGCCAGTTTACGTAACATCGTTTCCGACCTGTATATACTGTCAAAAGTTTCATCGAGGAAATGATAATCCATCGGGTAACCAGGATTCAGCCTGCTAAATATTTTCTCTACTGCGGCAACCTGGGCAGGCACATCTCCTTTAGCCAGGCGAAGCATCAGGTAACTGTTTTGCTTTGGCTCCAGCATCATCACCATCGGTGAAATATTTTCCCTCATGGAAGCAAAATGGTAGTCCTTTACCACGCCGATAACAGTACCTTTCCCTTTCCAGAAGCTGATCTGCTTTCCTACCGGGTTGGTCATACCCATTACGCGGGCAGCTGTTTCATTGATAATATAGGCCGCTGAGTCTGAAGCAAAATCACGCGAAAAATCGCGGCCTTCTTTCATGCTCATTCCCATGGTGGAAACATAATCATATCCTACCTGTTGCGGCGCTGTATTTACTACCAGTTTGTCCGGTTTTCCCTCCCAGCTCAGGTCTGCGCTTGAACCATCAACAGACAGTGGCAGGAAACTGTTGTAGGTAAATGATTTTACCTGCGGCAGCTGCGCCAGCGATTGCTCAATCACATCCTGGTTGGCAGCAAAGCCTTCATCCAGCGATACATACATCACATTTTCCTTATCCATCCCCAGGTTACGATGGTAGATATATTGCATCTGGTTATAGATAACCACGCTGCCTGTAATGAAAATGAAAGAAAGTACGAACTGCAGTACCACCAGGTTTTTGCGAAACAGCGATGCGCCGCCCCCGCTGCTCAGGTCGCCCTTTAATACTTTCACCGGCAGGAAACGGGATAATACAAAAGCCGGGTAACTGCCTGCCAGCAGGCCCGTTACTACTATCACGACCAATAATAACAGCAGGTATTTACCGGTAACAGGCAGCGTAAACGTAATATGCTTGCCTGTAAAATTGTTGAATGCCGGCATGAGCAAATATACCGCCACTGCTGCGGTAACAGCCGCTACAGCGCACATCAGGATGGCTTCCCCGGTAAACTGCAACATCAGTGAAAGCCTGGAAGCGCCCATTGATTTACGCACACCCACTTCACGGGCCCTTTTGGAAGCCTGTGCGGTAGAAAGATTCATAAAATTGATACAGGCAATGGCCAGTACAATGAGTGCTGTAATAAAAAACAGGCGTACATACTCTATTCTTCCGCCGGCTACTTTTCCGTTTTCATATTTTTCATGCAGATAGATATCACGGAAGGGTTGCAACCATATTTCGTTCTTTTTATCGGGGCTAAGTGTAGCGTAATGTTGCTGCATTTTTGCGGTGAGGCGGGGTATATCTGTGCCTTCCTTTACCACCATATAGTTAAATACACTGTAACTGCCAGGCTTCATGAGCCATGTATCTTCCTGCAGTGTAAGTGCAAAAGGAAGTATAAAGTCGAACCGGATGGAAGACGCAGCAGGTACATCTTTCACGATGGCGGCTACCTGCAGCGCTTTATTTTTATCTATATTAATGATCTTTCCAACAAGATCAGTGGTACCATAATATTTTTTTGCGAATGATTCTGTCAGCACAATGGAGTTTGACTGTGTAAGCGCAGTATGCTTATCTCCTGCTATTACAGGAAAGTCCATTTCTTCCAAAAAATTAGAAGTGGCAAAGATGTAATTATTCTCCAGGCTATATTGCTGCCCTTTTTTAAACAACCTGTTGGCATTGGTAACACGCACTTTTACATTTGCTGTTATCTCCGGGAAATTGTTTTTCAGATCATCTCCCAGTACAACCGGTGTGACTCCCATAGTGCGTACACCGCCCCAGTCAACATTCACCTGTAAGCGATAAATATTCTTCCCGTTTGAATGAAATTTATCAACACTGTATTCATCCAGTACCCAACAAAGGATAAACATACATACCGCCATTCCAAACGCCAGTCCGGCAATATTCACGGCAGCGAAGAACCGGCTTCTTTTCAGATTCCTCCAGGCAATACGGAAATAGTTTCTAATCATGTTTATTCAGATCTAAGTGATTTAACCGGGTTCATTAATGCCGATCTTACCGACTGAAGACTGACTGTTCCCAATGCAATCAGTACTACAACCACAGCTGTGAGTAAAAATACCCACCACTCGATATGTATCCTGAATGCAAAATGCTGCAGCCACTTTTCCATGCCGTACCAGGCTATGGGAGAAGCAATGCAAATTCCTATCAAAACCAGTTTGAGAAAATCTTTCGATAACAACAGTGAAATATTGGCAATAGAAGCACCTAGTACTTTACGGATACCTATTTCTTTTGTACGTTGCCGGGAAATGAGCATAGACAACCCCAGCAGGCCCATACAGGCTATAAAGATGGCAAGACCGGAAAAAATACCGAATAACTTTCCCAATGTACGTTCCGAAACATAGCGTGCCTGGATATCATCTTCCACAAAAGTAAAATTAAACGGCACATCAGAAATAATGCTGTTCCACGCTGCTCCCACACGCTTCATGATGGCCTTCTGATCGCCTGCAGCCAGCCGCAGGGTGATAATAGCTACTTCATCCTGCCTTACCATGTAAATGATAGGATCTACCGGCGATTGCAGGGAGCGAAGGTTAAAATCCTTCACTACGCCTATAATGGTACCATGCCTGCTCATGTATCCGGGTCTCCATTCAATCCTTTTTCCTATGGCGTCATCCTTATACCCCAGTTGTTTTGCAGCTGCCTGGTTGATGATATAGGCGTCGGAAGAGTCGGTGGACAGCGCCGGGTTAAAATCGCGGCCGGCCACCAGCTTAATACCGGTTGTTTTAAGCAGGTCGAAATCAGACTGGATAATTCCTGCTACAAAACCATCTTTATCATCTTCTCCTTCACGTACTACAGGATTATTGTTAAATACACCGCTACCCATTAAAAAGTTATGCCCGGAGGCCTGCAATACGCCCGACTGGCTTAAAAAGGCGGATTTCAGCAATGGCATTTTAGCGTTTCCATCCACACCAGACAGGTATACGTTTACAAGATGTTCTTTATCAAACCCAAGGTTCTTTGTTTGCCAGTAACGGAGCTGGGAGAATACAACCACAGTGGAAATGATCAATGCCACCGCCACAGCAAACTGCGCTACCACCAGGCCGCGGCGGACGAACACCCGCGAACCGGAAGTAATAAAATTTCCTTTCAATACCCGTACGGGTATCAGGCCGGATAAATAAAGCGCCGGATAGCTACCGGCAATGAGGCCAACAATCAATACCAGCAATAATAAACCGGCATATAAAAAGCTATCTGCAGAAGAAAGCAGCTGCAATTCCTTGCCGGTGATCGTATTAAACAGGGGCATCACTAAACCCACCAGCAAAATAGCCAGCAGGAAAGAGATCACGCTGATCACCAGCGACTCTGTAAGGAATTGCAGGATAAGACTCTTTCTTTCAGCGCCCAGCACTTTCCGCAGTCCTACTTCCTTTGCTCTTTCATGGGCCCTTGCCGTAGTAAGGTTCATAAAATTGATGCAGGCAATCAGGACCAGGAAAACGGCAATGGCGATATACAGCCATATCAATGGGGAATTATCAAGTCCCTTCCCGCCTTCGGGTTGGAGATGCACATCCCGGATGGGTTGCAGCTCCAGTTCAAACTGTACGTTATGCCGCTTCAGTATCCCACCGATATGGGTAGTAACAAATGTTTGCAGCTCTTTAGTGAGCTTAGTGGGATCTGTGTGATCGTTCAGCTGTACGTAGGTAACGTTGTTGCTGAACATAAACCAGTAGGATTCCATATCGCTGCCCCCTTTCAATGCTTCCTTGAGCATGGTGGAAAACGACACCAACATCGTCATGTGCAGATCTGTATTGGCAGGAAAGTCTTTTGCCACACCAGTTACGGTGCAACTATAGCTGTTGCCTACTTTTATCAGCTTTCCGACAGGTGATGCATCTCCAAAATATTTTTTTGCAGCAGATTCAGTAAGTACAATGGAATAGGGTTCTTTTAAAACAGTAGCGGGATTGCCTTCCAGCAAAGGGAAATTGAAAAGCCGGAAAAAAGCGTCATCAACAAAGCCGGTATTCTCTTCCCAGATCTTTTTATCCCCAACAGCATAAAGTGTATTTCCCGGTGCGAAAATACGCACCGCCTCTTTTATGCTGCTGATGTCTTTTTTCAGATTAGGACCAATAGGAAACTGGGTGGCCGCTCCGTATTCTGTACTGCCGGCCCGGCGCATGGTTTGCGTGGTAACGCGGTAAATATTATCCGCATTATGGTGGAACCTGTCAAAACTCAGCTCATCGCGCACATACAACGCAATCAGTATACAGCAGGCCATGCCTACTGCCAGCCCGGAGATGTTGATCGCCGTAATGAACTTGTGGCGCTGTAAATGACGGATTGCAATTTTGAAGTAATTCCGAAGCATCATGATGTGGTTTTAGAATGGCGGAAAAAAATCACACATGAAACTGTTCCTTGATATTCTCGGTCACCACGCGTCCATCGAACAGGTTGATAATACGGTGGGCAAACCCGGCATCGTACGGCGAGTGTGTTACCATGATCAGGGTAGTACCTGCGTTATTCAGCTCCTGCAACAATTTCATTACCTCTTCCCCGTTGGTGGAATCCAGGTTACCCGTGGGCTCATCCGCCAGGATCAGGTTAGGTTTGGCTACTACGGCGCGGGCAATGGCCACCCTTTGCTGCTGACCACCGGACAGCTGCTGCGGGAAGTGGTTGCGGCGGTGCATGATATTCATGCGTTCCAGTACTTCTTCCACCTTTCCCTTCCTTTCAGCAGCAGGTACTTTCAGGTACAACAGCGGTAACTCCACGTTCTCAAATACCGTTAATTCATCAATGAGGTTAAAGCTTTGAAACACAAACCCGATAGAGCCTTTGCGGAGCTGCGCCCTTTGTCTTTCACTCATACGCGCTACTTCCTTATCCCAGAAGTGATACTCGCCATCGCTGGGGTTATCCAGCAAACCCAATATGTTCAGCAAAGTAGATTTGCCGCAACCGGAGGGGCCCATGATCGCCACAAATTCACCATCCTGCACTTCCATGTTAATACCATTGAGGGCGGTGGTTTCCACCTCTTCTGTTGTAAACAGCTTCTGTAAGTTAACAGTGCGTATCATAAGTGTTTGTTATTTTAAATACTATTTTATAAAAAAATGGATGAATACTAAAAAGATAAAACGTCTTTATTACCAAAATTCTCATAAGAGGAAGTAATTACCTGGTCGCCTGGCTGCAGGCCTTCCAGTACTTCAAAATATAGCGGATTTTTGCGGCCCAGCGAAATATTCCGTTTTACTGCACGGTTGCCGCTTTTATCCACTACATATACCCAGTTACCGCCGGTGTCGGAGAAAAAGCCGCCGAGCGGTAAAAGGATGGCCTCTGCCGACTTGCCCAGTACAAGCCGGATAGGGGATGATTGTCCGCGGCGGATACCTTCCGGTGTGTTCTTTTCAAAGTTCATATCTGCCTGGAAACGGCCGCTTTTTATTTCCGGGTATACTTTTGTAACCATCATATCGTAGGATTTCCCGTCAAATTCAAAGGTGGCTTTCAATCCGGCAAATACCTGGGAAACATAATGTTCATCGATATCGGCGCGTAATTTAAACCCGTTCAGGTCATCGATCTGGCCAATATTCTGCCCGGCGGTGATGCTGGACCCTACTTCCACATCAATGGAAGAAAGCTGCCCGGATACCGGGGCGCGCACAATCAGGCTGTTCAGGTTTTCCCTCATCAGGTCAAGGTTCCGCTGGGTTCTGGCCAGGGTACCTTCCAGCTGGGTGATCTGCATTTTGGCATTATCCTGCTGGTACTTCTGGGATTGCAGTTGGATCTCTTTCTGACGCAAGAGTCCTTCCAGTTCAAACTTGTTTTTATTAAACTCCTGGCGGGCTACGATCTTCTCTTCCACCAGCTGTTTGTTCCGGTCGTACAGGTCCTGCGCAGCTTCTATTTTGGCATCAATGTCCGAAATGGTCTGCTGCATGGTAAATTCCTGCTGGCGGATGCTCAGGCGGGTATTCTGCAGCTCATTGCGCAAACGGTAGATCTCTGTTTCATGGTTTACGAAATCCATCATCATGTGCTGGTTATCCAGCCGCAGGATGGAATCTCCTGCTTTTACCATGTTACCGCCTTCCAGGTATTTGCGGCTTACATATCCCCCTTCAATGGCATCCAGGCGGATGGTTTTCAGGGGCATTACTACTGCCGTAACAGCAATGTATACATCAAAAGTTCCTTTTTTTACTGTAGAGATAGTGATCTTATCTTTTTCTACATTCAGGGTGGCCCGGTGATCCGCAAAGAGCAACGTGTACAACAGGAGCATTACCACTGCGGCGCCACCGCCTATCATCAGGATGCGCTTTTTATTCCAAAACTTCTTTTCTAATTTTCTGTCCATGTTTTTAGCGAAAAGTTTGCTGCCCGGAGAAAGTCAATCCACATGCCAAAGCTGAAAACACTTTACCAGCAACGTTTTCAAAGAAAAAACGTCAAAAAAAACGTCCTTTGCCGGACAAGCGGTGTCCATAATCGGACACTTTTAAAAGTTCCTGAAATTAGCTGTGGGTTTGAAAGAATCTTTGTTTAATATTGTCACCTATTCACCATTCGCATATGACTACCATGCAACCAGGAAAGATTTTAATTGTTGATGATGATGTGGATGTTTTACGTGCTGCCCGCCTGTTACTCAAAAGACATTTCGAACAGGTTGATTTTGAGAAGAATCCGCAAAAAATACCTTATCTCGTATCCAACTTCGACTACGATGTGATCCTGCTGGATATGAACTTCACGCGGGACCTGAGCAGCGGCAAAGAAGGCTTTGAATGGCTGGACCGTATCCTGGACATAAAACCGGAAACGGCGGTTGTTTTGTTCACCGCTTACGGCGACGTGGAAATGGCTGTGAGAGCCATTAAGGCCGGCGCCGTTGACTTTGTGCTCAAACCCTGGGAAAACGAGAAGCTCCTCGCCACCATCCAGAATGCCTATAACAAACGTGCCGCCCAACAGGATAAGCCACCTGCTGCCGTACACCATCCCGGCAACCAGGTAATCGGTAAAAGCCCCGGTATGCTCACGGTATTTGATACCGTATCAAGGGTGGCCGCCACAGATGCCAATATCCTCATTCTCGGTGAAAATGGTACAGGTAAAGACATGCTGGCCCGGCAAATACATGCCCAGTCGAACCGCAGCAATAAACCCTTCGTTAGCGTAGACCTCGGCGCCATCAGCGAAACCTTGTTTGAAAGTGAGCTGTTCGGGCATGTAAAAGGCGCCTTCACCGATGCGCGGGAGGACCGCGCCGGCCGCTTCGAAGAGGCCAACGGCGGCACCATTTTCCTGGATGAAATCGGGAATATCTCCATCCCCTTCCAGGCCAAACTGCTTACCGTACTGCAAAACAGGTCCGTTACAAAAGTAGGCTCCAATAAAAGTATACCCATCGACGTTAGGCTGATCTGCGCCACCAACCGCAACATTTCACATATGGCCGCACAACACCTGTTCAGACAGGATCTGCTCTATCGCATCAATACCATTGAAATACAATTGCCCCCACTGCGGGAACGGGTGGAAGATATCATCCCACTGGCGGAACACTTCCTGCAACTGTACCGTGATAAATACAAACGGCCGGTAAACAGCATGCATGAATCACTCATTACCCAGCTGCAACGGTACGACTGGCCCGGTAATATCCGCGAGCTGCAGCATGCCCTGGAAAGAGCAGTGATCCTGTCGCAGGGCAAAACCCTCCAGCCTAAAGATGTGTTTGTAAAAAGTAACAACAATGCTGACCAGGCAATGGATACCGGCTATAACCTGGAAGAAATGGAACGCAACATCATTTCTCAGGCCATGAAAAAATGCAACGGTAACATCACCGAAGCCGCCAAGGAACTGGGGCTCAGCAGGGCCGCACTTTACAGGCGGCTGGAAAAATATAATATTTAGCAGAAAGCAGAAGGGGTAAAGCAAAAAGCTCCTGCATAATATGTTTAACGATACACTTTTATTTTTCCAAAACAATAGCTTTTTGCTTTCCGCTTTCTGCTTTAAGCGCTTAAAACCATGAATCGCTTCAGCATTAATATCAGCTTACGGGTTATCCTGCTGGCAGCCTCCCTTGCAGCAGCCATCTGGTTGTTTATGCACAACATGCAGCCGCTCACGTTCCTGCTCACCCCCCTGATATTAATACAGCTGTATGGCATCTATCATTATCTTAACCGGATTAACCGTAAGCTCACGCTGTTCCTCGAATCTATCCGCTACGAGGACTTCTCCATCCGCTTCAGCGCCGACAATAAACTCGGCAAAAGCTTCAGTATGCTGAATCACCAGTTCAATGAAGTACTGGAAGCCTTCCGGCAAACCAGGGCGGAAAAAGAAGCGAACCTGAAATATATCGATACTATTGTACAGCATATCAGCATCGGCGTATTGTCGTTTGATACAGAAGGCAAAATAGAATTGATCAATCCCGCTGCCTTCCGGCTGATGGGCATCTACCGGCTGCGCAATATCCATGAACTGAAAACAGTTCATCCCGGCCTGGCCGAACTGCTGATGGAATTGCAGTCCGGTAATAAAACGCTGTATGCCACGCGGCAGGAACAACAGCTGTCTATACACGCTGCCACGGTACGTTTGCAGGGCAGGCTCGTTAAACTCATTTCCATTCAGAACATCCATTCTGAACTGCAGAAAAAAGAACTGGAAGCCTGGCAAAACCTCACCAAAATATTGCGGCATGAAATCATGAACTCCGTAACGCCTATTGTATCGCTGATTGGTACCATGCAGGAAATTGTAGACCTGGACATCGCTCCCGGCGCACAACACCAGGAAGGTATTTCCGACTTACGTGAAGCGCTGCAAACAGTAGAAAGCCGGAGCAAAGGAATCATGAACTTTGTAAATGCCTACCGCGATTATACCACCCTTCCGCAGCCACAGTTTACTACCGTTAATGTAAAATCGCTGGTAAACTCCGTCAGTAGCCTGTTCCAGGCAGATATGAAACAGGCGGACATACGTTTTTCCGTGGAAACTGATGCCGAAAACATGGAGATCCATGCAGATATATCGCAGTTGCAAATGGTACTGATCAACCTGGTTAAAAATGCGATGGATGCTCTGGAGCAAACGCCCCAGGCGGCTATCAGTATGAAGCTGTACCTTAATAACGTGCAACAGATCTGTATCGAAATTACTGACAACGGCCCTGGTATTGATGCCGACGCCATGAACAAAATATTCATCCCCTTCTTCACTACCAAAAAGAAAGGATCCGGTATTGGTCTGAGCCTGTCGCAACAGATCATACAAATGCACGGAGGCCAGTTAAAAGTGATAAGCCCGGGCCTTAACGGTAACGGCACTACGTTTTATATCCTGTTGAATACTTAGCAGAAATATTGTAAATTACTGTTACAATTCCCGTTCCGCATGTTGCGCCCTAAACACCTTATTATTTATTTCCTCGTGCTACTGGCTGATATTCTGCTGATTGCCTTTGGCAAAGCAGAATACCGGTATGCCACCAAGCCGCTGCTGATGATATTACTGGCGGTATATGTGTTGTATACCAACATAAAAATGCCCCGCAGCTTCCGTATTTTTTTATTGCTTGCCTTATTTTTTTCTTCCCTGGGAGATGACCTGCTGTTGTTCGATCACCTGTTCCTGCCCGGACTTGGCAGTTTCTTCATCGCGCAGATCATGTACTGTACCTTCTTCCTGAAAATCCGGTACAGCAATTTGCCGGTACCTTTATGCAGGTATCCCTACATATTGCTGAATGCCGCAGTGGTGATCCTGTTCCTTCTTTTCCTGCTGCCTCACCTGGGTAGTTTAGCCGTACCCGTTATTGCATATGCCATCACCCTTTTCTTCCTGGTACAATGCGTATTGCATGCCTTTCATTTCAGGCGGCAACCCTACGGCTGGTATTCACTCATTGGCGCTATATTGTTCGTGATCTCCGATGCACTGATAGCAACCGGCAAGTTCTATCATCCGCTCCCTGCCGGAGATATCCTAGTAATGCTCACCTATGGTTTTGCGCAATGGGGGCTTGTGTATGGCAGCACAGCGTACTTCCGGGTAAAAATTAACCGGTAATGCTTATTTTTGCTTTACTATGCAGCAAACAGACTTTCTTGTCATCGGTTCAGGAATTGCAGGGCTCACTTATGCGCTCAAGGTATCACAACAATGCCCGGATAAAAAGATCACCATTATCACAAAAAGCCGGGAAGACGAAACCAATACCAAGTACGCCCAGGGCGGCGTAGCGGTAGTAAATGACCTGGAAAATGACAGCTTCGAAAAACATATAGAAGATACGCTCATCGCCGGCGACGGCCTCTGTAACGAACAGGTGGTAGAGATCGTGGTCACCGAAGGCCCGGAAAGAGTGAACGAGATCATTGAATGGGGAGCGAACTTCGATAAAAACGCCGATGGCGATTTTTCCCTTGGCCGCGAAGGCGGGCACTCCGTTTTCAGGGTGATCCACCACAAGGATGTTACCGGTAAGGAAATAGAACGCGCGCTGCTGGAGGCTATTCACCGCCGTCCGAATATTGAACTGGTCACCCACTGCTTTGTAGTAGACCTCATTACCCAGCATCACCTGGGATACCTGGTCACCAAATCCACCCCGGATATAGAATGCTATGGGGTGTATGTATTAAATCTTACTACCAATAAAATAGAGAAGATCCTTTCCAAAGTAACCCTGCTGGCTACCGGCGGCAACGGCCAGGTATACCGCAGTACCACCAATCCCAACATCGCCACCGGCGATGGCGTGGCCATGGTGTACCGCGCAAAGGGCCGTATCGAAAACATGGAGTTTATCCAGTTTCATCCTACAGCGCTTTACCAACCCGGCGTGAGCCCTTCGTTCCTTATCACAGAAGCAGTAAGAGGCGACGGCGGTATCCTGCGGAATATTCATGGGGAGGACTTTATGCACAAATATGATCCGCGCCTGTCGCTGGCTCCCCGCGATATCGTAGCCCGGGCCATCGACAGCGAAATGAAGATCACCGGTACCGAACATGTTTATCTCGACTGCCGCCATATGGACCTGGAGAAATTCATTCATCATTTCCCCAATATCTACGAAACCTGTAAGGCTGCAGGCATCGATGTGGCGCAACAAATGATCCCGGTATCGCCGGCTGCACATTACAGCTGTGGTGGTATTAAAACCAATGAATGGGGGCTTACTTCTATCCGCAACCTGTACGCCTGCGGCGAATGCGCCAGCACCGGGCTTCATGGGGCCAACCGCCTTGCTTCCAATTCGCTGCTGGAGGCAATGGTATTTGCGCACCGCTGCTTTATGGACGCTACCAGCAAAATAGACCTGCTGGAATTTAAGGAGAATGTGCCCGACTGGGATGCCACCGGCACCAGCGCGCCCAAAGAAATGATCCTGATCACCCAGAGCCTGAAAGAGCTGAAGCAGATCATGAGCGATTATGTAGGGATTGTAAGAACAGATGTACGTTTACAACGTGCACTCCGCAGGCTGGATATTCTTCACGAAGAAACGGAAGACCTTTACGAGAAAACCATGGTATCCCCGCAATTATGCGAACTCCGTAACCTGATCACCGCAGGATACCTGATCGTAAAAGGCGCCGCCTTCCGTAAAGAAAGCAGGGGACTGCATTTCAATACCGACTATCCGTATAAGAGCCAGCTGGTACAAAACATTGTGCTGTAAGCCAAACGGTTGTCTTTCATTACCTTTGCGCTGGATTTACAACAACCAGGAATATGTATTATCTGCTGCTTGCTTTTTGCTATAGCCTTTCCATATTGCCTTTCCCGGTGCTTTACTTCATCAGCGATGTATTATACGTGCTGGTGTATTATGTGATCGGGTATCGCAGGAAAGTAGTGATGGAGAATCTGACCCAGGCTTTTCCTGATAAATCGAAAGAAGAGCTTACCCTTCTTGCTAAAAAATATTACCACAACCTTACTGATATGATGGTGGAAACCATCAAGCTGTTAACCATGAGCAAGGCGCAGCTGCAAAAGCGGTTCCGCTGCGATCTTACCGTGTTACATGAACTGTATGCGCAGGGCAAAAGCTGCCAGCTTCACCTGGGTCATAATTTCAACTGGGAATGGGCCAACCTGTTTTGTATGCAGGGGGTAGCGTTCCCTTTCCTGGTGGTGTATATGCCGCTTACCAGTAAGCCCGCCGACCGGATGTTCCGTCATTTCAGGGAAAAATTTGGTACCATCCTCATACCTGCCAATGATATGGGTAACAGTATGCGGGCATGGACCAACAAACAATATTTAATTGCCCTGGTGGCCGACCAGAATCCCGGGAACCCGCGCAGCTGCTACTGGTATCCTTTCCTCAATAAAATGACGCCGTTCTATAAGGGCCCTGAAATGGGCGCTAAAAGAAGCAATATCCCGGTGGTATTTGTGGATATCCGTAAAGTAAAAAGAGGTTATTATCATGCTTCGCTGAAGCTGGCCTTTGAAAACCCTCAACAGGAGCCGGATGGCGCTATTACCGAGGCTTTTGTAAAATATCTCGAAAAAAATATTCATGAACAACCGGAAGTATGGGTATGGAGCCACCGGCGCTGGAAGCATGAATATAAAGGCAAATAATTTTTTTCGGGGAGATGGATACTTCATTATCTCCACCACGCTTCATTCTTTTCTACTTTACCTGCACATTATTTGTTACTTTTTTTGGGGAGAACTGTTTTGCTATCTGCAACATGTTATAAACGTTCTTCTTTTTCACACTTCCATTGAGAACAACTTCCCCGTCTGAAACAGTAACCCTGACATTGGTAAACCTGCGGGCGGCGTAAACAGAGTCGAGGGAATGTTTCAGGAAATCATCCCGGTTGGGTGCGGCCTCCTCCACGGCCGGTGCTGGTGGCGGCGCCGGGGCAGCTATAATAGTTTTCACGGTAATATTATCCTGTACCGATGTCATTCCTTTCAGTCCCTTCAGCGCGTCTTCTGCAGCTGATTTAGCCACTTCATCGCTCACTTCACCGCTAAGGACCACTACCCCGTTTTTCACGTCTGCCGCGATACCGGGAATATGGCTAAGTCTCTCATTCACCTCTTTTTTCAATTCCGCATCGGAAGGTTTACAGGCGAACATCCCTACATTTATAAGCATTAATGAGGCTATTGCCAGGGTTTTGCTTGTCATGCCCAAACAATTTTGTTGCAAGAAGTTAACAAATACGCAGGGAATAGCCAAAAGAAAACGGGAGTGATAAGAAGAAGCGGGAACTTCTTCTTATCACTCCCGTTTAAAAATATAGCGGGATTTAGTTCAGTACAGTTTTTTCCTGCACCACCTGTAATCCTTTCTGGTCCTTCATTTTAGCGAATCCACCATCCACGTTGCGTAAATTGTGGATACCTTCTCTTTTCATGATAGAGCAGGCAATGATGCTGCGGTAACCACCCTGGCAATGTACATACAGGTTATGGTTATCTTCCAGGTCTGCTAATTTTCCCGGATCCATCATATCACCGAGGGTGATATTGAGCGCATTTTTGATATGGCCGTCGGCAAATTCGATGGGCTTACGAACATCGATGATCACCAGGTTGGGATCATGCGGAATATCCATTGCCAGTTCATCTGCTTCCACGGTGATGATCATATCTTTTGCTTCACCGGCTGCTTCCCATGCAGGGTAGCCGCCTTCCAGGTAGCCCACCACATTATCAAAACCAACACGGGCCATTCTTACTACGGTTTCTTCTTCTTTACCGATGGGCGTTACCAGGATAATGTCCTGGTCAAACGGCAGCAGGCTGCCGGCCCATTCCGCGAAGCGGCCTTCCAGACCAATGCTGATGGCGCCCGGAACATATCCGTCGCCAAATTCAGTTGCCGGACGGGTATCAAGGATCAAGGCCCCCGCTTTAGCCTTTGCTTTGAACGCAGCAGGGCTAAGCGGCTGCATGGCCTTTTCCATTACCGCTTTCAACGCATCATATCCTTCCTTGTTTATTTTTGCGTTGATCGGGAAATAGGAAGGCGGTGTAGCCAGGCCGCTGGTCACTTCTTCTATAAACTTATCTTTGTCAGTAGCCAGTAATGCGTAGTTGGTAGCTTTCTCCTCGCCTATGGTACTGTAGGTATTTGGACCAAGATTTTTACCGCAGGCGGAGCCGGGACCGTGTGCAGGATATACAATTACTGCATCCGGTAATGTTTTAATACGATTGTTAAGTGAATCGAACAGGTAACCGGCCAGTTCTTCTTTAGTGAGGTTACCGCTGAAAAGGTCAGGACGGCCCACATCTCCAACAAATAGAGTGTCTCCTGTAAATACGGCATACGGCTGCTGTTGTTCATCTGATAACAGGTAGCAGGACGATTCCAGGGTGTGGCCGGGTGTATGCAGCACTTTAAGGGTTACTGCACCCACCTCGAATACTTCGTTATCTTTTGCTATGTAAGAATCGAAGCTGGTTTCCGCATCCGGGCCGTATACGATTTTGGCGCCGGTAGCTTCTGCCAGTTCCAGGTGTCCTGAAACAAAATCTGCGTGAAAATGTGTTTCAAAAATGTATTTAATGGTGGCGTTACGTTCTTTTGCCAGGTCCAGGTATACTTCAATATCACGCAACGGATCAATCACTACCGCGATCCCGTTGGATTCTATGAAGTATGCCGCTTCCGACAAACAGCTGGTGTACAATTGTTTTACGTACATGGTTTTTGATTTTTACAAATTTACAACTTCTGAGGTTGTACACTCATGGATAAAATCTATACCAAAATAAAAAAGTAGCCGTATGGCTACTTTTTTATATAATACTTTCCGTAATGATACGGATCAATGCTTTTAACCAACAAGTTCTTCCACAAACTTTGCCACTTCAGCAATACGTTGCTTGTTGATGGTGTAGTGAATAAACTTACCATCTCTTTCTGTAATTACAATGCCAGCACGCCTTAATATGGCGAGATGTTGCGATGCTACCGATTGTTCCAGACGCAATTTCACATAAATCTCCGTCACGGTCATTTTCTTGTGATCTTCCAGCAGCTTAATCATCTGCTGGCGCAGCTTATGGTTGATAGCACGTAAAACCATAGCAGCTTTCTTTACGGCAATGTAATCCAATTTGATCTGGTCTTTTTCATTGGTACCTCTAGAAATAATAAGAGTATTAGAAGAGGTAGTTAATAATGTTTTTTCCATCGCATAATAGTTTTAAAAAAATGATGAAATGAAAGGGATCAACGGACAGTACTCGCAAACAGTTAGACAACAACTGCGGTAATCGATTTATACAAAAATATAATATCTGTCACAATAAAAAAAATTTCCATACCTTATTTTATCATATATATGCCCCGGATACTTGCAAATTAGATGTAATTTGACTATTCCATGACAAAACAATCAGATATGTCATGGCTTCTGAGGAGAATAAAAGGGCTTGAGGTAAAATGGACTGAAGTAGGCCAGGTCAGCGAATAATTTTTTTTCATATGCCTGTGCAGACAAAGGCGCCATATGCGCGGCGCTTATCGTATATTCCGCAAAAATAGCATTTTTATGTGAAGATAGCATCAGTTCCCATTTGGGGCTGCCATCCCCGAAAAAGTAGATCTTATGGGTTGCCAGCGGCCCTTCCAGCGAAGAGGGTTCCAGGATCATTGCCTGTGGCGGCATCACTTCCTGCAAACGGGCATCATACAAGCCTGTAAACACTTCCTGCCTGCGGGCATCCAGCATAGGGCAATACAACGCCTGTTCATCTTTTACATCGGTAATTAAACCCTGCGCCATCATTTGAAGTGTGGAAACGGCCAGTAGTGGCTTATTCCAGGCATAACACAAACCTTTGGCAGTAGCCACGCCTACACGTAGTCCGGTATAAGAACCCGGTCCTGCACTCACCGCTACTGCATCCAGCTGCGCGGGTGTAATACCCTGTTCTTTCATTATCTGCTGAACAAACAGGATCATAGATGCAGCATGATCCTGCTGCTTTTCATTCACCAGTGTTTGAATCGCTTTCCCATCGCGGGAAAGGCTCACAGAACCAGTTGTGGTGGCGGTATCTATATTCAGTATAAGTGCCATGTAAAAAATTAAATTGCTTCGTAGGCTGTTTGCAATGAGGCTGCTACCTGGTACCGGTTGTCGCCGGTGGCATCATGTACCGCCTTTAATACTTCGTATACCTGTTTTATCCCGATCCGTTCGCTCCATTCAAAGGGTCCGTAAGGATAATTGGTGCCTAAACGCATGGAAGTGTCAATGTCTTCAGGCGATGCAGTGCCTTCCTGTGCAGTAAGATACGCCTCATTAATGATCATGCATATTACCCGCGGCGTTACCAATCCCACGGCATCTGCCACCAACAGGTATTCCCAACCCAGTTTGTACATCAGCTCGTCCAGCGTTTCCTTTTGCCCTTCGTCGAGCACCGATACTTCCAGTACCGGCATATTCACCAGGCCGGTCAGAAAATTACAGCCCATGATATTAAAACCCTGCTCAAACGCATACTGGCCAATGATTTCGCTTAACGAGGTTTTTACTATACCTGCCAGTACAGGAACACCGGGGTTTTTAGCATACACCAGCGCATGGTCCGGCCGGTCGTCGAAAATGAGATCCAGCACCAGGTCAAATGCTTTAAGGGACAAAACCTCCTCCAGGCTTGTTTTCCATTGTACATCATGATGCTTCTCCATTCCCTTTTCCTGCAATTCATCAAAGCGCTGCGCATCTGCTATTACCAGGATATTCATGCGTTAAATTTCGGCAAACCTAATAAAGAATCATTAATTATAATGCATCCGCACTGCATACATTGGTGCGTTCTCAATTATTATTTACTTTCGTTTTCATGGAAAAGCAAATTATTAACACCAACAATGCGCCCGCTCCTATAGGGCCTTATAACCAGTCTGTGAAAGCAGGCAACACCCTGTATGTATCCGGCCAGATAGCCCTGGATCCCGTTTCCGGAGAACTGATCAAATCCGGCATCGTAGATGCAACGCACCAGGTAATGAAAAATTTACAGGCTGTTCTCACTGCAGCCGGGCTTGGGTTTGAACACATCGTAAAAACCACCATCTTTTTAACAGATATGAAAACTTTCCCGCAGGTGAACGAAGTATACGGCAGTTATTTCAAGGGCGATTTCCCGGCCCGGGAAACTGTGGAGGTTTCAGGGTTGCCTAAAGGAGTGGAGGTAGAGATCTCTGTGATTGCAGTAGGTGCTTAATGCTGCAACAGCACAGCGGAGAGCAATTGCAGCAGGCGTCTGATATTGTAACAGTATAGCAGGGAAAGAAATTGCAGTAAACACCCCGATATAGCGGAAAAAGATGGCAGCAGATACTTAATATTATTACAGTATCGCTGGGAAAGAGATGTCTGTAAACACCTGGTGTTGTAGCTGAGAATATATCAAAAATAAATGAAGGCGCTGACCTTCGCCTAAACGGTGGCCGGTCTCAACCAGCTACCCGGATAGAAAGAGAGGCAGTCTTATAACTAGCTTGATGGGCCTGAGAATCATGTAAACGAAAAATCTCGCCATCACATACCCGAATAAAAACGGGCAAAAGTTATTTATAAGACAGCCTCTCCTATGAATTATTTTCCAAATAAAGAGGCGGTCAGTTTTTTATCATGGCCATACACATCATCCCGGAAGTTCAGTCGCCCGTCGCTGTCTACAAAGGCGGTGAAATACACAATGAACACGGGTATTTTCTCTTTCAGCGTTACATATTTTTCCTTGTTTCCATTCATGGCCTCATCAATTTTCTTCTCTGTCCAGGCCGAATCGCCGCGCAGCAGCCATTCCGCCAGGTGTTTGGGCTCCGCCACCCTGATGCAGCCGTGGCTGAAGGAGCGCTTATTTTCTCCAAACAAATAACGCGCAGGCGTATCATGGAGATAAATATTATACTCGTTGGGGAAGAGGAATTTCACTTTGCCAAGCGAGTTTTTACCACCGGGCTTCTGTCTTACGATATATGGGAAATTCGCTCCTGAATATCTTGCAAAATTGATAGATCCGGGCGCAATCACTTTTCCGCTGGCGCCTACAATTTCCATATTCTGCCGGGCAAGATATGCGCTGCCACTGCGTTTCAAGCCAGGCAATACTTCTCCTCCCAGGATGCCGGGAGGCACATTCCAATAAGGACTGAACACCACATAACGCAGGTCTTTTGTGAAAATAACGGTATTGGCGCCAGGCTTTCCTACTACTACATTGCAGCTCCACGACAACTTTCCTTTATCGTAAACATGCATCTTAAACTGCGGAATGTTAACCAGGATATAGTCGGTGGTGGGCTCAATGGGCACCCAGCGGAGGCGTTCCATATTAACCAGTATTTTCTGGATACGATCCTGTACGGGGGTATTCAATGCATCCAGTACGCCTTTTGTAATAAGGCCATCTTCTTTCAGCCCCATTCTCAGCTGGAAATTACGCAGCGCAGAATCGAGCGCTACATTGAAGCGCCGGCTGGTATCTGTTCCGGGAAGGTCGCCGTACGCTTCCAGCCTGGCTTTCACTGCAGCAATAACTTCGGCCGAATCTCCTTTTTTGAAGCTTTTCTGGGTGGTGCGGATAGAATCCCATTTAACGGAAGATTCAATTTTCGCCAGTTTTTTCAACTGCTGCCGTAGCATAATATATTGCCTGTTTACCGGTTCATCATCTTCAAAAGCATTATTCTTTTTATTTACCATAGAATCCAGCAGGCTGGCCATATCTATTTTCTTGCGGGGAATAAACCATTCCAGGTCTTTGGCGGAATCGGCGGTAAGCCCGCCCCATACTTTATTTCCATAGGCAAAGAATTGCGCGGTGAGCAGCATTTCAATGCGGGGAATAGCGGTGTCGCCGGGCTTCAGTCCCACATCGCTCACCAGGAGCGTATCGGTAAGCCGCTGCAGGTCCGGGTTCATCAGACTACTGTCTTTAATCCCGTAGGCCGCATCATTCTTCATCATGTTAATAAAGTTGCCCGCCTGTTCGGTAAGCCCGTCTTTATTGATCCATGCAAAGTGGTAATCGCGTTTACGGTAAAAGTTCTGAATGTACTCATCGTAGGCGTCGTACGATGTATGCGACTGCAGGAAGTTATTAACATAGTTGCTGTCGATAGTTTGTTCAATATACTCCTGTTTGGTATAGTGAGTGGTATCTCTTGCTTTTGTTTTTTTCCGGGACCCGCTTTGCTGCTGGCAGGCAGCAAAAATAATCAGTGTCATTAAGGCCAATGAGGAGTAAAAACGTATAGTCATAAGCGTAATGGATGTTAATTATTTACTTAAAACAAACATGACAATCAAACTGTTGGGATTATAAGGGTATTATGACGGTAAATGTATGAAATATATACTTATCGCTTCAGATCGTTTGTTAAAATCTGGTCTATCATCTATATTTAATATTAAATAGATACAGAGATGAACAAACCTGCTCCTTTGGATACAATTCCTGTAAAAAACACGATTGCCGGGCATTATGGCCGGTTTGTGCATGGTAGTAAGAGTACATTGGCATTCTGGGAAATAAAGGCGGGATTTGAGTCGCCGGTACATCAGCATCCGCATGAGCAGATCACCTACATAGCAGAAGGTGTTTTTGAAATGAGCCTGGATGGCCATAAGTATACGCTGAAGCAGCATGATACGCTGGTAATTCCGCCGGATACGCCGCATGGCGGCCGTGCGCTGGAAGATTGTAAGATCATCGACAGTTTCAGTCCTGCGAGAGATGATTACAGGTATTAAGAAGAAGAGAACATATTAAATGAAGGCGCCGGGCTTCGCTTAAACGGCGGCCAGCCTCCATCAGGTACTCTAAAAGAAAAGGGTGTATCAACTTTGATACACCCTTTTCTTTTATAATTTGATCTCTTCGTCGTTAGCGTCAAAGAAGCGATATTCTGTAAGATGGTAATTGGAGTCGGCTTTGAGTTTGATCCATTTTTTATAATGGAAATACCATTTCCATTGTTTGGATGCCAGGAAACCTTTGGTGAGGTAAGCATGCAGTATGGGATGGATGCGGATAGTAAGACCTTTATGCTGGTGATTCAGCAGGTATTGCAGGTTCTTCTCAATGTCTTCGAGGATCAGCATGGATGCGCCGATTTTACCGGTTCCCCTGCAGGTAGGACAATCTTCTGCTACAGAGATGGTGATCTCTGGTTTTACCCGTTGGCGGGTAATTTGCATGAGTCCGAATTTCGAGATAGGCAGGATGGTGTGTTTAGCTCTGTCCTGGGCCATGAATTTCTCCATAGCTTCAAAGATGGCCTTTTTGTTTTCCGGCAGTTTCATATCAATGAAGTCAATGATAATGATACCGCCCAGGTCACGGAGTCTTAATTGCCGGGCAATTTCTGCAGCTGCTTCGAGGTTGGATGCGAGGGCATTCTGTTCCTGGTTGTTGCTGGAGCTTTTATAACCGCTGTTCACGTCTACCACGTGCAGCGCTTCTGTGGCTTCAATGATAAGGTACACCCCGCTGTCGAGGTTCACGGTTTTACCGAAGGAGGCTTTCACCTGCCGGGTAATACCGAAGTTATCGAAGATGGGAGAACCGTTGTTATAATAATTAACGATATCAGACTTTTCCGGTGCAATCTTCTGGATATACGTTTTGGTGTCTGTATAGATATTTTTATCGTTTACAACGATGCGGTTAAAGCTTTCATTGAGCAGATCACGGAGGATGCTGGCTGTTTTTGTTTGTTCGCTCAGGATCTTTTGGGGGGCAACGCCTCCGTTAAGATTTGCCTGGATATTTTTCCAGGTTTGAACGAGGGTGGTCAGATCTTCGTGTAATTCTGCAGTTTTCTTTCCTTCAGCGGCGGTGCGTACAATAACGCCGAAGTTGGGCGTTTTGATGGCTTCCACTATTTTCTGCAATCTTTTTCTTTCTTCGGAGGAGTGGATTTTTTTAGAAACCGCAACAATATCATTAAAGGGTGTTAACACTATAAATCTTCCGGGTAAAGAAATTTCGCAGCTAAGGCGTGGGCCTTTAGAAGAAATGGGTTCTTTCAGAATTTGTACGAGGATATTGGGTTTACCTCCCAGTACATCCGTAATTTTACCGGTCTTAACTATTTCCGGTTCATTTTTAAATTTGGTAAAGTCAAATCCATCGGGCGTTTTATCGCTGATGGCCATTGAAGTAAATTTAAGAATGGAGCGGATATAGGGGCTGAGATCCGTGTAATGTAAAAAGGCATCTTTTTCAAAGCCTACGTCAACAAATGCAGCATTTAAGCCGGGTATCAGCTTTTTCACCTTACCCAGGTACAAATCGCCTACTGAGAAGTTAGGATTGCCACTTTCGTGATGTAATTCTACTAGCTTCTTATCTTCCAGTAACGCAATTTCCACCCCTGTGGGAGCCGCATTTATAATAAGTTCCTTATTCAAGCGTCCAAAATTTTAACCTTTAAAACTTCACCTTTATGCTATGCACACGGCTATTTAAGAACAGCTTACTGCATACCAAAACAATAGCTCACCTATAAAGTTAGCGTATTTCTTCACGTTCGTGATGAATGGATTGCTTAAGGGTTCAGCGATCACTGCAGGTAATGTCCGGAGAATTCAATTGCGGGATCTATGGAAACAACCTGCATGACTATAGCAATTTAAGAAGTAAATGCTAGAATCATGCAGGATATATGAAAATTTTTATCCGACCACCGCGCCGGGAGCATACCTTGTTAGTATAAATGGCGGGAAACTGGAGTAATTATTTCTTCTTACTTTTATGCCGGTTCTTTCTCAGTCTTTTTTTACGCTTGTGAGTGGCAATTTTATGTCTTTTTCTTTTCTTACCGCAAGGCATACGCTGATACTTTTTTAAATGATTGAAAAATAATATTATTGAATACTTTTAATGTAACTATCTACTTCCTTTTTCAGTTCCGGGTCGGTCATGAGTTGTTTGCTTTTTTCAAACAGTTCAATCGCTTTTTTCTTATCTCCCTTGCTCCTGTACGATTCTGCCAGCACAAATAACACTTTTGCGTTATCCGGGTGGTTCTTCGCAACGCCTTCCAGTCTTTCGATAGCTTTATCATACTGACCTGATGTAATAGCAAGGTTAGCTAAAGTAACCTGTGCGTCAATATTATCAGGATGTGCTGCAACTACTTCTCTCAGCTTGGCTACGCCGGTCATAGGTTCACCGGTGTTCATGTACACCATGGCCTGTGATATTTTCAGCGTATCGTTTGCCGGGTTCAATTGTATGGCCTGGTCAAACAAAGTGATTGCCTGCTGGGCTTCCCATTTTGCCACACGGGGATCTTCCGCATGCTGCAAGTGGGCTAAAAATAAATTGGCTGCAAAGGTGAGGCTTTTTTCGGAATTTTCCAACTTAGCGGCTTCTCCGAGATAATAAGCTGCTACGGGCAGCTGGTTGAGGCTGTCCCAGGTATTATACAACTGACGGTACGCGGCTATCTGTTGGGTTTTCACATCCCCGCGGACAACATTTGTTTCAATGGTATTTACCTGTAAAAGTTTATCAGCAGGAATTTTCCCCTTAGCTGTTTCCAGCAGTTCAGAGAAGGCAATAGGTGCTACATCCTGTCCACCCTGCATAGGGGCAGCAGATGACATAGGTTTCTTTTCCGACCGGGGCACAGTACGGCCAAAGGCGAATAATATCACCAATAGTGCTACCGCAGCACCCACCAGAAGAACTTGTGATTTTTGCATCGCCTAAATTATTAGGCTGCAAAATTAAGAACTTTTGAGCTTCTTTACTTCAGCAACAAATTCTTTCGAAGGTTTAAATGCCGGAATAAAGTGCTCGGGGATCTCCACAGCTACGTTCTTCTTGATGTTTCGTCCAATCTTGGCGGCCCGTTTTTTTGTGATAAAACTTCCAAACCCACGGATATAAATATGTTCTCCGTTAGCAAGAGCTTCTTTCACCTCTTTAAACATAGCCTCAAGTGTGACTAGCACATCAACTTTGGGGATGCCGGTTTTTTCAGCAATGTTGTTAATTAAATCAGCTTTTCTCATATGAAAGCGAGAGATTACTTTACTCTCAAAGTTAATTTAAAAATTCTAATTGCTGAATTTTAAGCAAATAAATTTTATCATTTTTTCTTATAACTGGTATTGGCGATAAATTATATTTATTTGCAGGCCCGGAAATGGGTATCCGTTGTATCTTATAGGGTTTTGTACAGCATTTGCCATATCAATATACTAAATAATTTTATTAAAATAATATATAAATGATATCACCCCGACAATTTTTTACCGAAAAATTACTGGAATGGAACCGGGAAACGAATACCCGCAACATGCCCTGGAAGGGTGAAAAAGATCCCTACCGCATCTGGTTATCGGAAATCATTCTTCAGCAAACCCGCGTGGAGCAAGGCTGGCCCTACTATGAGCGGTTTATTCAGCACTACCCTACCGTGAAAAAACTGGCAGTTGCACCGGAAGAAGAAGTGTTCCGTTTATGGCAGGGATTAGGGTATTATGCCCGCTGTAAAAATATGCTGGCGGCCGCCCGCGAAATTACAGATACCTATCAAGGTAAGTTCCCAAACCGGTATGAACAGATCAAAGCGCTCAAAGGAATAGGCCCCTACACAGCCGCGGCCATTGCTTCTTTTGCCTTCAACCTTCCTTATGCCGTACTGGATGGTAATGTTTTCCGGGTCCTCTCCCGTTATTTCGGGATCGAAACACC
>JBCNPS010000320.1:0-8583 GCA_039593235.1 Chitinophaga sp.
CCTCCATATAGCGGCAGAAGATGTCATTTACCCATATGCAGCGGTGTTTTTCATTGGTAACCAATAGTCCGGCGCTGTTACTGTTGAGCCAGGCCGTTATGGGCAGGGAAAAGATATCCGGTGCCCCGTTTAGTGGCATGCCGGTACTATCAGTAGCAGTTATTTTCTTACTGTATCTTCCTGTGGCCTTCATTTTGCTGATGGAATGGGGATACGGGTTTTCAATTAATCGTTAATTGTGAAAATCCGGTATAAGATAAAAGCTAATTACGTACCTTTGCGCCTCACGCCTGGATGCTCACAACATCAATATGGCTGATATTTTATGATATAAATATATATATAAATAAGATATCGTTAGTGAACAAATTTATGAAATTTTTGCAATTGCAAATATTTAATTACCTTTGCATCCCTCTAAAAGTGAGGATATTGATATGAAACCACTCCGCGAATTTGATATAGCCTTTGTAGGATTAAACCCAGGGGAACATTCATTTCAGTATGCAATCGGAGAGCGTTTCTTTGATAATTTCGAGGAGCCGAGGGATTTCAGTAATTGTGAAGTGAGTGTAAATCTCACTTTAGACAAGAAGAGTAACTTTTTCTTACTGAAATTTGCGATAGGCGGCAAGGTAACAGTTACCTGCGACCGGTGCGGAGAGCCCTTTGAGATGCAGCTGTGGGATGATTTTAACCAGATAGTAAAGCTGGTAGAGAACCCGGAAGAGCTGGCAAGTGAAGAAGAAGATCCGGATGTATCGTATATACTGAAAACAGAAAGCCATTTGAACGTGGCAGAGTATATATACGAGTTTATCCACCTGAGCATTCCAATGCAAAGGATACATCCTGACGATGCCAATGGCAAAAGCGGTTGTAATCCGAAAGTGATTGAAATGCTGGAGCAAATGAACCAGCAGGCAAAAGAAAACGATAACCCAATCTGGAAAGGATTGGATAAATTTAAGGACAATTAAAAATTAAATAAAATGCCAAATCCTAAACGCAGACATTCTCAGCAAAGATCAGCAAAGAGAAGAACGCATTATAAGGCGGTAGCGGATACATTAAGCACAGACAGCGCAACCGGTGAAGTGCACCTGAGACACCGTGCTCATTGGGTGGAAAACAAACTGTACTACAGAGGTAAAGTAGTGTTGGAAAAACAGAGCGCAGCTAAATAATTATTTTACTATTTTTACCCGAGCTAACAAGACAAACCTTGAGTTACATGAGAATCGGGCTTGATATGATGGGTGGCGATTTCGCGCCCACAGAAGCAGTAAAAGGAGTAAAACTATATTTAGACACTGTTGCATCTGAAGTGCACCTGGTTTTAATTGGAGATGAGCAACAGTTAACTCCGTTATTAGCAGCGGCACAGCTGGACCAATCAAAATATTCAGTTGTTCATTCATCCCAGGTGATCGGGATGGATGAACACCCTACCAAGGCGCTGAAAGAGAAGCCACAATCCTCCATCTCTATCGGTTTTCATTTACTGAAAAATGAAAAAATAGATGCTTTCATCAGCGCAGGTAATACCGGCGCCATGATGGTGGGCACCTATTATTCCATTAAAGCCATAGAAGGAGTGCAACGTCCTACTATATCTACTCTGGTACCCCGTGAAAACGGCACGTACGGCCTCTTGCTTGATGTAGGTATCAACGCCGACTGCAAACCTGAAAACCTTGCCCAATTTGCCCTTCTTGGATCCCTATATTCCAAACATATTCTTCAGGTACCGAATCCTAAAGTTGGTTTACTGAATATCGGTGAAGAAGAAGGCAAAGGCAACCTGCTTGCGCAGGCAACTTACCCGCTGTTAAAAGAAAGCAAACAAATTAATTTCGTCGGCAACATCGAAGGAAGGGATATCTTCTCCGAAAAGGCAGATGTTATTGTATGTGAAGGTTTTACCGGGAACATTGTTCTTAAAATGGCCGAATCATTCCATGAAATTGCTTTAAGACGCAATATCCAGGATGATTACATGAAGAAATTTGATTCTGAATCATACGGCGGTACACCCGTTCTCGGCGTTTCCAAACCAGTAATTATTGGTCATGGTATTTCCAAGGAAACAGCCTTCAAAAACATGATACAGCTGTCGCAGCAAATGATCGAAAGTAAACTGCTGGAGAAAATTAAGGAAAGCTTTGTGGTTGTTGGTAAAGACGATGCACAACAGTAAAAGCTAAAGAAAATATTTTAAAGACGCTCCGGCATTCCGGGGCGTTTTTTTTATCGCGCGGATTTTGTCTGACTCAGGATTAAAGTGATTACATTGATTACGCTGATTTGATTACTTTGGATTTAAATGGATTTGGGGAGATTTAAGCGAATGTTGTCTGACTCCGCGACAACATCCGCTGCATTAATGCCCCTGCAATGGCAGCTTCACGTAGAAGGTGGTGCCTTCGTTCAGCTTGGTTTCAAACCAGATCTCTCCCCTCGCCTGTTCGGCGATGTTTTTACACATGGCCAGGCCAAGGCCGGTACCGGATGACTTGGTGGTGAAGTTGGGAACAAAAATGCGGGACTGCACTTCCGAAGAAATACCTTCCCCGTTGTCGGATACGCTTACGATAACGTGGCTGTCGGAGGTTAGCTGCATGCGTACCACGATCTGGCCTTTGCGGTCGTCGGGGATGGCCTGGATGGCATTTAGCAGCAGGTTGGTGAACAGCCTGTTCATCTGCGTTTTATCTGCATATAAATAAAAGTCGTGGGCAGGCTCAATATAAGTTACCTCGCAATCTTCATGGCCCTGGTACAAGGAGGTGAGGGAATACAATACCTCATTGAGCAGGAACTCCTCGTTGTTCGGTTCGCCGATCCGTGCAAAAGCAGAGAAATCGGACGCAATGTTGGAGAGATGTTCTATTTGCTCTACAAGCGTGCCGGCCACTTTGCGCGACAACTCCTTCACATTCGGCGAATCGCCGGCAATAGCGCGCTGGAGATATTGAATGCTCAGCTTCATAGGCGTAAGCGGGTTCTTGATCTCATGGGCTACCTGCCGCGCCATTTCACGCCATGCTCCTTCCCTTTCGCTCTTTGCCAGTCGCACAGCACTCACTTCCAGCTTGCGTACCATCTTATTATATTCCTTTACCAATGCGCCGATCTCATCATCCTTATCCCATTCTATTTCATCATTACGCTGGCCGAGGTTCACATGCCGGAGCTTTTCCGTTACCAGCGAGAAGGAGCGGGTAATGGAATTGGTGATCAGCAACGCCACCATTCCCGCGATGAGGAAAATGAAAGCATTGAAATTGATCAGGGCTACCAGGAAGTTCGATATCTGCTGATTCAGCTCTGTTTGCGTGGCGAAATAAGGAACATTGAGATAGGCGATCACTTCATGCGTATCATGATTGCGCAAAGGCATATAGCCCGACAGGAATGGCATCACGCCAATATATTCCGTATGGATAAACTGGATCTGCCCCATCCGGTATAAACTATAAAATGCCTGCGGATCTATTTTCGGGGAGATCAGTCCTTTGTCGGTCATCATGGGCTGGGTGGTAAGCCGCAGGTTGCCATCGCGGTCATAGATGTTGATATCCAGCGCCCTTTCATTAGCGATATCCGACAGGGAATTAGTGAGTTTCTTTACCAGTTCTGAATCGTACATATCCCCCACCTGGTCCAGGTCCCGTTGATTCTCAAATACCTTTTCCACATCCTTGGCTACATCCCTCATGGTTTTGCTAAGCCGTTCGCGGTTTTGCATTTCAGAGCGGTAAATAAAGAATTTGATGGTAGTAATACCCAGTATCAGGAAAGAGAAGATAACAACGAAGATGATGGTGCCATGTACCTTTTTACGGATACTGATATCGATCAATGCACGGAGGTTACTAAGCCGCATCCTTGCTTTGATGAGCAGGTCGAATGCCTTGTATACTGCAATGATGAGCAGGAATAAACAGAACATGTAGGCAAACAGTGTGATGAACTCCACGAACATCCTGTTTTCCTTTACCACGATCACCACTTTTTCAGGGGTGGCCTTGTAGATCAGTTCCGAATAACCTTTGATGGATTTTACGCTCACATCTGCCGCAGGCAGCTCATGTGGATATAAACGGATGGGAAAAGGAAAATCGTTGCTGTTGGTTACAAGGATCCCCTTATCATACACCGCATAGGAGTAGGTGCCTGCATATTCGCGGCCCGGATCGCTCAGATCGCCTTCCACCAGCAGTTCGGGATACAATCGTTCGCTGCTTACCGGTTTGGGCGCCAGTGTATATACCAGCCAGCCAGTTACTTCACCATTGGCATTATGAAATTCTTTTTTTGCGATGTAGCTGTAGTCGTTGAAGCTGCGTTCATAGTAGTAAAGATCGTTGCCGGGTACCAGTGCCGGGGAAGCTTCCGATTCGGTAAATATCTGCCGGTTAAAGGTCAGCAGGCTGATCGTATCAGCCGTAAACAGTGAGGTACCGTTTTCATCATAAGCATAAATATTTACGCGGAACCGGCTCAGGTATCCCTGGAAATACTTCAGCAGGAGGCTGTCGAAAGCCGCTTTGCGGTGGATCCTGCTGCTGCGGTCCTGGAAAAAATACTGGATAGCTTCATCGTGTTCTATCTTCTTACCAATATCATTCAGCAGCATTTCCAGGTAAGGATCCTTCTGTTTAGACAGGTCTTCCGCCAGCTTCTGGCGGGCAAACAGTTCCTTATGATTATTATAATGCACCAGCGCACCAGAGGTAGTAATGGTGAGCAGGAAAAGCCAGAATAAAAAAGGTACCGTAGCCATACTGCTTTCAAAACGGTCGGCCAGGAAGTCGAGCAGCACAATGTATACCAGCAGCCAGATCACCATGGTAACGGAGAAAGGCAGTTCCGGGTTGTGGATACGGAACAGCAACCAGATAATCCCCACAGCAGCCAGCCATATATATTTGGTACGGTACTGGAAATTGGTAAGCTCATTCAGCAGGTAGTTGATGATCTGTGAGAAAAACAGGAAGCTGAAGGAGATGAAGCCCAGTACCATGAAGCCAATGATGCTGTAGATGATACTGTATTCCGTAAGACTGAAAGGATTGGTTACATCAAAAGAGATCTTGGAGTCTATTACAAGGCTTTGAATGAGATCTGCCAGGAATTGTTCCACGATATAGAGAATGAGGCTGGCGATGATGATCACCAGGCTTTGCGCCCATCGTTTTTTAAGTACCGGCGGATTGATGGTTTTTACGTGTTCCCGGAAGAAAAGGATCATCCAGAAGGTAAGCAATACGTTGATGAGCAGGTCGCCCAGCGAGTAGAAGATCTCATCTTTTGCATAGATCCGGGGATCGAAGATATTGAGTTCTTTCAGGTTAAACGGGAACGGGTATACGTAGCTGAGCACGCGCATACCGAATACGATGAGGAACAGGAACAGGAAGCCATACAGCGGGTTGGTGGTTTTAGCCAGCAGCGTGGCAAAGAGGTTCAGGAATATGAGCACGCATATACAGCCCAGTATCCGCAGTAGTATGCTCAGGTTATTGGAGGGATGCACATGCATACCGGCGTTATAGTCCAGGTAAAACAACGTTTGTCCCTTCCCGTTATTCACCGGGAGGGTGATATGTTCCGATACCAGGAGTTCGGGTTGTTCCCGCAGGATGCTGTATTCTTCCCCCAGTTCCTCTTTATTGTAGAAGTGATTGACCAGGTAGTTGTTCTTAATGGCATACTCCATGCGAACGGGAATGGCCGCTACCAGGTACTGGGCGCGGCCCGGGGCTGATTTCACCTTACGGGTGATCACTTCATAGTAGCCGTTTTTCAGCTTCATGAACTGTTCTCCTTCTTCCAGTGTGGTTTGCTGATCATCCGGTTGTACCTGGCTGGTGTTCCAGAAAGTGAGCCAGGCGCCGGTACTGTTGGAATCGTAGGCAAAGAGGTAGTACTCCATGCCGGTGAGTTTGTCCAGTGTTTGCTGGTCGTAGCTGCGCTGGAAAAGGGAGCTGGTAATAGCGGTATCAGCCACCAGTTTTTCGAATGTTTTTTCCCGCTGATGGATACTTTTTTCCATGCTGCGTTTCACGCCCTGCGGGGAAGAGTAGTAAGACCAATAGTTGCTGAACAGGAAGGCGAAGGTGAACAACCAGGCAGCAATGATCAGGAGATAGCCATGTCGCAGGAAAAAAAGCCGTATTTCTTTAGTATCGATCAATCCGGGTGTATTAAATTTATAATTGCTCTGTGGCTTTCACCTTGTTCCAGAGTGTATCCATTTCCGTTAAAGTCATGTCGTTGAGGGTGCGGCCCTGTTCCAGCGCCAGTGTTTCCATTGCCTGGAAGCGGCGCTGGAATTTCTTATTGGTGCGTTCGAGAGCATTTTCCGCGTCGATATTGAGGAACCTGGAATAGTTCACCAAAGAGAACATCACATCGCCAAATTCATCTTCCATATCATTGATATTCCCGCTTTTGACAGCTGTTTCCAGTTCATTTACTTCTTCCTTTACCTTATCCCATACCTGTTCGGTGTTATCCCATTCGAAGCCGGTTTGTTTTGCTTTTTCCTGGAGGCGCATGGCTTTTACCAGGGCGGGCAGCGACAGCGGAACGCCACTGAGTACGGATTTCTTTCCTTCTTTCAGTTTAAGTTTTTCCCAGTTTTGCTTTACCTGTTCTTCCGTTTCGGCCTGTACATCGCCGTAAATATGCGGGTGCCGGTGAATGAGTTTATCGCATACACCGTTAATAACATCGTTGATATCAAATTTTTGTTGTTCCGAGCCAATTTTGGCGTAGAAAACAATATGAAGAAGGATATCGCCCAGTTCTTCTTTGATGGACTTCCAGTCTTCATCCGTAATGGCATCCGCCAGCTCATAGGTTTCCTCGATGGTGAGCTGACGAAGCGTTTGAATGGTTTGCTTGCGGTCCCAGGGGCACTTTTCCCTTAAATCGTCCATGATCTGCAGGAGGCGATCGAATGTAGCTGTCTTTTCCATATTTTGTAAAAATAGGGATCATTTGGGGATTTTGATATTCAGAGATGAATCCGGGCAGGAACGGGGCCGGGGAACCGGATGCGGACGTGTAAAAATGGGGAATACTTTTTCTTGGTAAAAAGGCCATTTTAGTTACATTTGCGAGCTATTAAAAGGTAGCGATTTCATGATCCGGGAGCAGTGATTTGTGGTTACGAAACCTGTTGTCCGGCCATCAAAAAATCCCAAAATGTATTGATTTATGAATCCGAAACACATTGCGCTTATTTCATCGGAGCTGGGTATTTCCGGTAAACAGGCAGAAAACACGATGGCCCTGTTATCTGAAGGATCTACGGTTCCCTTCATCAGCCGTTACCGTAAAGAGGTAACCGGCAGCCTGGATGAGGTGCAGATAGGCCGTATTGAAGACCTGCAGAAACGTTATAAGGAGGTGGATGACCGTCGTGATTTTATTATCAAAACGATCACAGAGCAGGAAAAAATGACGCCTGAATTGTTAGCCAAAATAGAAAACACGTGGGTACTGGCTGAGCTGGAGGACATTTACCTGCCTTATAAGCCCAAGCGTAAAACCCGTGCCACAGTGGCTATTGAGAAAGGGCTGGAACCGCTGGCCACCCTGTTGTTTGAGCAGCAGGACGGCGATATTGCGGCGGCGGAAACATTTATCAATGAACAGGTGGCTACTTCAGAGGAGGCATTGAAAGGCGCGCGCGACATCATTGCGGAGTGGATCAATGAAAATGCGGAGTGCCGTGATAAATTGCGTAAGTTATTTGCCCATACCGGCAAGCTCACTTCTAAAGTGGTAGAAGGAAAAGAAGCCGAAGGCGATAAATATAAAGACTATTTCGAGTTTTCAGAAGACCTGCGGGAGATGCCCTCCCACCGGGTGCTGGCAATATTACGTGCAGAGCACGAAGGTATCCTGTTCAGCTCCATTGCACCGGAAGAAGAAGCCGCCAATGCGCTGATCAATAAACAATTTGTAACGGGCAAAGGCAAGGCAGCAGAGCAGGTAACCAAAGCAGCTGCGGATGCTTACAAGCGTTTGCTGCGTCCTTCCCTGGAGAACGAGTTCAGAGCGGCGGCCAAAGAAAAAGCGGACCAGGAAGCGATCGAAGTGTTTGCGGAGAACCTGCGCCAGCTGTTACTGGCAGCGCCATTGGGCCCCAAGGGCGTTATTGCCATTGACCCGGGTTACAGAACAGGTTGTAAAGTGGTAGCGCTGGATAACCAGGGCAATATGCTGGACAACGATGTTATTTTCCCGCTGGAAAAAAATTACAAGAGAGACGATGCGGAAGCCCTGCTGAAGAAGTGGGCATCCAGGTATGATACAGAAGCCATTGCGGTTGGTAATGGCACTGCAGGCCGTGAAACAGAGGAGTTTGTGAAGAAAATTGATTTTGGTAAAAAGATCAATGTATTTATGGTGAATGAAAGCGGCGCATCGGTATATTCCGCTTCTGAAGTAGGCGCGGATCGCGGCGACCACGTCGGTGGCGGTCAGGTTGCGCGAGGCGACCTTGTTCGGGTCCAGCCACACACGCAGCGAATAGTCGCCCATGCCGAACAGCTGTACGTCGCC
>JBCNPS010000321.1:0-8541 GCA_039593235.1 Chitinophaga sp.
TTCCAGCGCTTCCGGCCTGAAGCTGTCGAACTGCAGATACACTTCAAAGTCCGGCATGTAGGTAGCCAGGCGTGCGGTGAACTCCTTGTCTTTCGCAATACGCACACCGTTGGTATTGATCATGAGATGCCTTATAGGCTTGCGTTTGGCGATATCCAGTATTTCAAAGAACTGGGGATGGATAGTGGGCTCTCCCCCACTGAGCTGCACCACATCCGGTTGTCCTTCATTTTCCACGATAATATCCAGCATCTGTTCTATTTCCTCCAGGGTGCGGTGGCGGCCATAATGCGGCGACGACATGGCGTAACAGGTAGGACAAGTAAGATTGCAGCGGTCTGTTACCTCAATTACGCTCAGGCAGGAATGCTGCTCATGATCCTTGCAAAGACCACAATCATACGGGCAGCCATAATGCGTGCTGGTATTGGTTTTAAGCGGTGCTTCGGATGGTTTGTTATAGTTCCGGGTATTTTTGTAGTAATTGATATCAGTGGCAATCAACACCTTTTCCATGCCATGATGCGGACAATGCTTCACCATAAAAACCTTTTCATCTTCGAATATCACCTTGGCGTCTACGCGGCGTAAACAGGTACTACAGATACTGAGCGTAAAATCGTAGTAGGTGTAATTTTTTTCAGGCATATTGTTTTTGTGTTAGTCGTGATGGAAAAATAATCACCGGCAAATAATAAAGTAATCCTGCCAAACAGGCCAGCTGTATAGATCCCAGGCCGAAGGCAAAACGGTACCCGGGCTTGATAAAATCAAGTCCGAAACGGAACAGCAGGTAACCGATCATGAAAAGTTTAAACCGTGCACCATTTACGAGGAAATAGCGCTGGCTGGCAGCTCTTAGCATCTGCCATAACAATATCAGGAAAATAATTTCATAGAGAGATACGGGATGCCGGGGGATGCCATCGCCCAGATCAAGGCCCCAGGGTAATGAAGTAGGCAGCCCGTAGGTTTCTTCATAAACACCCATGCTAAAGCAGCCTATACGCCCTATGATCATGGCCAATATCAGGGGGTACACAAAAAGGTCGCCGGTGGAATGCCGCTCACCCACCGCTTTTTTGATCAGCTCTACCCCGATAAGGCCTCCCAATAACCCACCCACAATGGTTTTATTCTGATAGATGTAAAATAACAGGTTATCGGCCTGGTACAGGCCCGGTGGATTTTCCAGCGCCCCCAATAACCGGCTCCCCAGTAAAGCGCCGAAAATGGCGCCTATAATGGCCCAGATGCGATTACTATTCTCGATCCGGTCGCCCTGCCGCTTGCGCAGGAATAAAAAATAGCGGAAGCCGATAAACATGCCCAGGGTTTCCGTTACCGCGTGCAGCGGCAGGTGTAAGGAAAACAAATTGATGTAAACGGGGAACTGCAAATGACCGGCATTATTTAATACACAAATTAATATTTATATTTAGACGAAAGTCAAGCCTTACAAAATATGTTACAGGAGGTTTTAAAGAAACACCAGTCCGCCTTCAAGCCGGTTATTCCGCTTTTGGGAGATCATGAATCCCTGCTGGTAATGGATTTCACCGCCAATAACACTACACTCACTAAAAACATACTCCAGGACATCAACCGCTTTAGCAGGTATATAGACAATACGCTGGAACAGAGCGGCTGCCGGCTGGGTATTGGCGGCTATGCGGAACACCGTACCATTTACGCGGTAAGCCCTCATTTTGACGCCGGGGAAGAGCCGCGCCGCTTACACCTGGGGATCGATGTATGGGGAGAAACCGGCACCCGGCTGTATGCACCTATGAATGCCCATGTACATAGTTTCCGTTTCAACGACCATTTCGGAGATTATGGCGCCACCATTATATTACAGCACCAGCTCGACGGATATACTTTTCATACGCTGTACGGGCATCTCAGTATTTCCAACCTGCAGGGATTATATGAAAATATGCCCATTACAGCCGGGCAGCCACTGGCCCATTTTGGTACTCCGGCCGAAAACGGAGGATGGCCGCCACACCTGCATTTCCAGGTAATTGAAGATATGCAGGGTTTTCGCGGAGATTATCCCGGTGTATGCCGCTACAGTGAAAAAGAAAAATACCTCCAAAACTGCCCCGACCCCGATGTGATCCTTCAACTGAATCAATACACCCATTAATAAGTATCCTCCGGGGATAAGAAATTATTTCCTGCCGTTAGGATTTATCTTCTTCCATGCTATTTTTACAGGCTAAAATTGGATTTGTATGAGAAGACTATGGCTGACGGCCCTCTGCGGCCTGCTGGTGAGCACCCTTGCAGCACAGGTTCCGTTGAAGGTAATGACTTTCAATATACGCTATAATAACCCGGACGACAGCGCCAATGCATGGCCCAACAGGAAAGACAAAGTAGCCTCGGAAATCCTGTTCCTTGGCGCCAATACATTGGGTGTACAGGAGGCCCTGAATGACCAGATGCAGGATCTTCAGCAAAGATTGCCACAGTATAAAACGATTGGCGTGGGCAGGGATGACGGGAAAACAAAAGGAGAATTTTCCGCTATATTCTACGATACCACCCGTTTACAATTATTAAAGAGTGAAACTTTCTGGCTGTCGGAAACCCCAACAGTAGCGGGCCACATAGGATGGGACGGCGCCTGCACCCGTATAGTAACATGGGGAAAGTTCAGGGATAAGCAAACGAATAAAATGTTTTATCATTTCAATACCCACTTTGATCATATGGGGAAAATTGCACGCAGGGAAAGCGCGAAATTACTGCTGCAAAAAGTGCATCAGATCAGCGGGAAAGATGCGGCGATTATTACCGGCGATTTCAACGCCGTTCCATCTGACGAACCCATTCAGATTATTATGAACGCCGGTGATCCGCTGCATTTAACAGACAGCAAGGCAATCAGTAAAACACCGCACTTTGGTCCTGCAGGTACTTTCAACGGATGGAACATTGCAGAAGTGGATGACCAGCCTATTGATTATATTTTCCTCAAAGGGAAATATGATGTGCTGAAACATGCCAATATCTCCGAAACCTGGGGAGGAAGATATGCTTCCGATCATTTTGCCGTATACGCAGAGATCAATATCAGGTAGTGAAATAAATAACGGATCTGCAGAGAGATGCTCACAGTCTATCTCCCCACAGATCCGTTATTCAAAAGATTTTGCCGCTTAGTCGTGGGTATGTTCCACCGACATACTGTTTTCCAGGGCGTCTACCACTTTGTTGTGGAGATTACCGTTAATGTCTACACTGATCTTTAACTTACCGTTGGCGAAGGAGCCTGTAAAGTCGCCGATCTGGAGTTTGGTGAGAATGAGATCCATAGAAATTTTGAGAGAGCCTTTCCAATCGATTTTGGTATCAGTTACTACCACATCTTTTCCTTTGGCCTGCAGTTCAATCTGGCCGGAGAGCAGGATTTCTACCGGGATTTTTTTGCCGTCCCAGGTAATAAATCCTATCAGTCTTACAGCTGGATCTTTCTTATCGCCTTCTACTCTTGCATAAACTCTTACCTGTTGGTAAGTTCCCTGGGGAATTTTAATAGCACCCAACATAGCAGGCACCTGTTTAAGGTCAATCTGCCTGTCTGTTTTCAATTTAAATTCCACTTCATCTTTACCGCGTTTAGCGTCGAAGCGGATTTCTCTTAAGCGTGCGGTGGCAGTATCCCACGTGATGTCGAAACCACCAGCGGCTGCTTTAGCCATAGATGCGTCTCCGGTGATCGCTGATAAGCGTCCGGATGCATCCGGTGATAACGTAGCTGTTGGATTGATCGCTGAGATTTCGTAGTTCACGCTGGCAGCGTTTGCATCGTCAATTGGTTGATTAGTATCCGGCTTAGCCATGTCCGTATTGGAGCACGACGATAACAGGATACTGGCAATGCCTATAGCACCGCAGAAGTGTAGGAGTCCGGGTTTCATATCGATATGGTTTTAATGACTATGAGGAAAAATTCGTGGACTAAATTTAACAAAGAATTTGGAGAAAAAGATCAGTTCACTGTTAATTAATAAAGAATGATCCAGTTGGGCGAAGCTCAACCGGATCAATATATGATGCTATTTCTTCAGCAGCTCCTTTTCTATTCGTGTAGGCGTATCCGTTCCATTTACGATAGAGCCCGCGCTGATGGCGATTGCCTTAATAATATCTGTAATATTTTTAATATCCAATGTAGCCAGTTCATCTTTTACAGTATGATAATAGGTGTCTTTATCAATCTGCGTGGTGGAAATGGTGTGCGCCGGTACCCCCTGCCTGGCGAGGGTGGCATTATCCGACCGGTAAAACAGGTTTTGCTCAGGGTAGGGATCCGGATGGAAGCTGAAGGTGGATCCTTTAAGGTTACGTTGCAGGATGGGACCGAAATCGGACCGTTCAAATCCTGTGATAAAGGCGCTGTTCTTACCGAATTTGGATTCCTTACCAATCATTTCAATATTAAACATGGCGGTTACTTTCTCCGGATCCTGGTGTTCAGAGAAATAGCGGGACCCATGTCCGCCGGATTCTTCTGCGGTAAAGGCCACAAAGATCAGGGAACGCGCCGGCGGGTGCTTGCTGAAATACTTCGATAGCATGATCACAGCGGTAGTACCGGAGGCATCATCATCTGCGCCGTTGGCGATGCTGTCGCCGGCCTCTGAAGGCAATATACCCAGGTGATCATAGTGCCCGGAGAAGATCACGAACTCATCCGGTTTTGTTTTTCCCCTGATCATACCAGCCACATTGGCAAAATGCTGCGCCGTAATTTCCCTGCGGATATGAATACTCCAGGAAGCGGTATCAGGCACATCTTTGGGGGCGAATACAAGTATAACCTGCTTTCCTGCCAGGGGCGTCGCTTCCAGCTCTTCTTTCGTATCATAGCTATGTTCCGAAAAAGAAGCAGTGATGCCGCTGAGGTAACCATTCATGGGGGCTCCTACCCAAACGAGTGTGTTTTTCTCCACCGATGCAGGGTTACGCAGTATTTTCATCAGCTCACCGGGATCGTTGGCGTGAACAATATCGTAAGTGCTGTCTTTTTCCCAGTCGAAACTTTTGCCGGTGCCCACGGGAACAACCGGCCAGTTTTCCGCCTCCCCGTTAACGGTAAAGGATATACTGGTCGTTTTCAAGCTGAACTTACTGAATTGCTGCTGGAAATTTTTCTGACCCGAAAGGGGCTGGAGCCCGGCTTTGCCAAATTCGCCGCTGATAAACTGTGCGGCCTTTTCAATACCGGGTGTGCCGGGAAAACGGCCCTGCATATCGTCGGCAGCCAGGGTGCTGATAATACGCGCTACTTCTTTTTCTTTAATATCCTGTGCAAAGCCGGTAACAGAAAGGCTGCCGGCAGCTAATAATAATAATAACAGTGATTTCTTCATATAAGCGGTTAGTCCTTTTTCTTGTTGTCTATTTTGCTGGGTGGTTGCTGCCCTTTTTCATTTGTAAAATAAGCATTACTATATGTTTGCAGGATGGCAGCATAATCTGCTCCAAACTGCAAGTCTAGCATTTTCCCGTCAGGTGAAACTAACACTTTGGTAGGATAACCTCTTATTTTATATGATTCTTCTATTTGGGTATTGGAATGGGCTGCGGGAAAAACGTATTTATTGGCAGCCATAAAATCACGGGCGGTTTCCAGCGGCTCACGGCAGGAAACCGCCAGGATGGCGTTCTGCGGATGTTTACCTGTATTTATTTCTACCGCCAGTTTATTAAGGTTGGGCAGGTCTTCCCGGCAAGGTCCGCACCAGGTACCCCAGAAATCCAGCAACAGCCATTTCCCCCGGTAATCCGCCAGGCGGATGTCTTCATTATTCATCCCCTTCAGAGTAAAATCCGGTGCATCTTCCCATTCTTTCAAAAATACATCCCGGAAATAATCATTAAAGGATTTACCGGGAAAGTGTGCATTAAAAAAAGCTCGTGTGCTATCCAGCATATCCGGTTGAACGGCCAGTTGCCGCGATAATACCTTCATGGCTTCTTCCGGCTGGCCCAAAGCGTTCAGCTCTTCGGCGAAGCGGGTACTGTAGTTTTCTTCAGAATGAAGAAATGCCCTGTCGTAAAAGCTTTCATAGGCTTTTTCTGCATTGCTTTTGGGTGCAGTGGCCGCTGCCAGCAACAGGTAGTTCAGCGCTGCTCTCTTATCAGTTGGTTTGGCCATTTCATATTTCAGATAATAAGCGTGCGACAGCAGGTATTTATTGGCCGCTTTTTTCTCCTTCAGCTCCGGGTGAGCTGTCCAGAAAGCAGTATCGGCCAGGTTTACTTTAATATCGTTTAACGCCTTATCCAGCAAGGCGTTTGCAGCAGCGGGCATATTAGCTTTCCGGAGTATTTCCTGTACCAGCAACTCATACCTGCCGGCTTTGCCTAATGTCATTTCTGCGGCGCCCGGATCACCAAAGCTTGCTGCAATACTTTTTAATATAGCCGTATCCGTTGTATACATGGCTTTGTTCCATAACGACATTGGCCTGACAGACACCTGCAAAACACTGTCCTTTTCCTCCAGCAGCCGGTTCATCAGCAGCTGTGCACCGGCAGGGGCTTTCCTGCTTTCTTCAAATATTTCGGCAATACGGGTCTCAGAAACTCCCATGCTCCGGAACTCCTTTCCTGCATCCGCTGTATCAAATTCATGCCGTGGCAGATGTTGAGCGAAAGACTGATCCAGCCAGGAATTGAGCGATTGCTGATTGGAAGATAACAGTTTGATCAACACCATTGCACTATCTATGTTTCTATAGTAGGTGTCCTGTAGTTTATTAAACAAATGGGAGTATGATCCGGCCAGCGCCGCTGCCGGTATATCTTTCAGGGCATTCCTGTATTGCTCATACATGTATTCGGAACCATGTCCGTAAACGTCCAGTTTTGCCAGTGTAAAGGCCTGCCGGTCGCCATATTTGGGTACATTCACTGCCAGGAATTGTGCAATTTTTGCAGAATCGCCTTCCTGATTCACCTTCAACCAATTGCTATAATTGCTCATGCGTACCAGTGTATTGAACCAGGCGGTATCAGCGGGTAAAGGCTTTGAGAAAGCAGGCGTTACTGTCACGTCTTTCTCCACCAGGGCAGTACCATCCTGCCGTAGCTGCAGGCTTCGCAATTTCAATTCCTGAACATTGCCTTTATTACGGGACAGGCTATACGAAAAGCTACCTGTTACCCGAATGCTGTCTTTATTATCTTCCGGCACACCGGCTACAGTTACCAGGTCTTTTCCTGTGCCGGTTATACGGAAATTCCAGGGGCGTTCACTCCATTTTTCGTTTATGGCAAGTTGTGTTGGTTTACCAGGAAAAAAATATTTCAATTCAGCATGCAGGAATGGCCAGGTGTATATTAGCACCCCTTTTATGTTATCTATGATTGCCACTGAGGCGGCTGCCGCTTCAGCATTGGTCATGGCATCAACAGGGGCGCTGATACTGTCGTTGGGAAATATTTTAAACATTAACGGCCGGTGTAACAACAGCATGAACTCCAGCATACGCCAGTCGCCGGTATAGGTAGCCGGGTTTTCTGAGTTAAAATCGAGCCCGGGCCTTTTCTGTGCCACACTTTCCAGTTCATAGGCAACGGTAGCGCTGCCATCGGGTTCTGTGGCGGTAATGGTAAGCCTTATGGTTTTAGTGATATGCGTTACCTGGCCACCGGGAACGCTGTCCATTGTGACTATCCGGTACCGCCAGGAATCGTTCTTTTTAAATTTTGACTGGGCGAAAGCAGCAAGGGAAGAGCCTCCCAGGGTTAAGTAAACAAGAAGCAACAGGTACTTTTGCATATAGGGGCGCGTGGTTTTAGATATTTAAATTACGCATATAAAAATGAACCTGCAAGAGCAGCCTGCTACCTTTGAATATTTATGTATTTTTGGGCATATACAATTATGTCCAATCAGCCTTTAAGACCAGAAGAGAGTAAGCTCAGCGCAGCTGACAAAGAGTTCGAAAATAGTATACGCCCGCGGGAGATCATCGATTTTTCCGGCCAGGACCAAATTATCGAGAACCTGAAGATATTTATTAAAGCGGCAAAAATGCGTGGGGAAGCGCTTGACCATGTGTTGTTCCACGGCCCTCCGGGCCTGGGTAAAACCACTTTGTCCCGCATTGTAGCCAATGAACTGGGTGTAAATATCCGCGAAACCTCGGGACCGGTGATTGAGAAGCCCGGCGACCTGGCCGGCCTGCTAACCAACCTGGAAGACAAGGATGTACTGTTTATTGATGAAATTCACCGGTTAAGCACTGTGGTGGAGGAATACCTGTATTCCGCCATGGAGGATTACCGTATTGATATTATGATTGATACAGGCCCCAGTGCCCGCGCCATACAGATCAACCTGTTGCCTTTTACGCTGATAGGGGCCACCACCCGGTCTGGGTTGCTTACCGCGCCTTTGTTATCGCGGTTTGGGATCAAATCGAGACTGGAATATTACAATGCAGCCACCCTGCAAAAGATCCTGTGGAGGGCTGCGGGCCTACTCAATACCGGTTCCTGCACGAACAGCACGCC
>JBCNPS010000322.1:0-8522 GCA_039593235.1 Chitinophaga sp.
AAAATACTGCTTAGGCAATTTTTGTATGGTCAAGTCATTGTGCTGTTGATGAAGTGTGATGGACCTGTATAAGACATTAAGAACAAGTGCGTAAGACGCGTTATTATATATCGTGCTTCCGGGGAAGGTCTTATCCTAGCTATATCCATAAAGGACCCTTTGCTATTAACCGACTATAATATTGCTATATATAAAATACAGTTTGCCGGTATAACCGCTGCTGGCAGGCGTTTAAAGGTAATGTGGGATGGCGTGGCACGCCATGGCCGTTCCATATTTTCAGTAGGTGTATTCGGTTAATAGGAAGAAGGGGCGAATTCTTTCGCCCTTTCGCTTTTTTCAACTTTTTGATTGTCAGTGCGTATAATGACCCCATAGCGTTATCCCCGTTTAACCGGATATCTTTAAATCGCTACATGTTATTCGTAATTCTTTTTTAAATTGTGTAGTCACACAGACCAGCCAATGTCTATAAAAGGTGTATGTTTTCTATACTTGCTCCTGTCAGGGGCCTGCTTTACGGCGATAGCCCAGGATTCCCTGCGGGTATACAAACAGCTCGACTCTGTTCACCGGCTTCCTTCAGACACCGGCAAAGTATCAGCACTGTTGAAAAAAGGCGGACAGAATAACCGTTTCTTTGAAGCGCATAAAATAGAAAACCCCTTCTGGCAGGAAGCGCTTACCTTATCACTCCAGCTCAAATATCCTAAAGGAGTATCGCAGGCTTATAATGAACTGGGCACTGCAAAAAGAAATAAATCACTGTACATCATTGCGGAAGACTACCACGAAAAAGCCCTCAAAGCTGCAGAGGAGGCAAGAGATACGTTACTCATTGTATTCTCACTGAATAACGCGGGGGTGGATTGCCGGCGGCAGGATAAATTGCAGAAAGCATTTGACTACCACGTAAAAGCGCTGATCCTTGCTGAAAAGATCAACGATATCCGCAACGTTTGCGTGGCTACCAACAGCATCGGAAATATCCAGCTCTCTACGGAAAAATATGACGATGCCATCACCCATTTTACCCATGCCCTCGAACTGGAAGAGAAAAGCAACAACCCGCTTGGTGTAGCGATTAATCTCGGCAACCTTGGATTCGCTTACCAGGGCAAGCATAAACTGGACCTGGCTATCCAGTACCATAAACGCTCTCTAGCCATCAACCAGAAAATAGACCGGCCTATTGGTATGGCCATCTGTTATAACGCCCTCGGCGCCGCCTACCAGGAAAAAAAAGACTACCCGGCCGCTATGGAGTACCTGAAAAAAGCGCTGGAAGTAAATGATAAGGTAGATGATAAGATACATGTGGCGGAAAGCTATTTAAGTATCGGGAAGTTGCTGAGCGCACAGGGCAAACACGATGAAGCCCGGAAAAACATGATGCAGTCCATAGATATCAGCACCTTCTGGGGCTTTAAAGCCATGCTGATGGATGCTTACAAGGCACTGGCCACCGATTTTAAAGAAAGCGGGGAGTTTAAAAAATCGCTGGAAGCCACTGATAAATCATTGCTGTACAAAGACAGTATCCTCGATGAAAAATCAGCCATGGCGCTTGCCCAGATGCAAACCATTTACGAGGTAGACCGGAAAGATAACCAGATCCATAACCTTGAACATGATAAAATGGTGGGAGAACTGCGTACCAAACGTAACGTGGTGATCACCTTCGCCCTGGCGGCATTCCTGCTGATGGCTATTGTGGGCGGTCTTTTTTATATCCGCCACCGTAACCTGAAAACCAATAAACAAACCCTGCAACTGGAGCTCCGTTCGCTGCGTTCCCAGATGAATCCGCACTTCATCTTTAACTCTCTCAGCTCCATCCACCGGTACATCTGGAGCAATAACCAGGAGGAGGCGTCGGATTATCTTACCAAGTTCTCCCGGCTGATGCGCCTCATCCTCGATAACACCCAACATACTTTTGTTACATTAAATAAAGAATTGGAATCATTAAGATTGTATCTTGACCTGGAATCATTGCGTTGTAACGGCATCTTTGAATACCGGTTCCTGGTGGATGCAGACATTAACGATGACGAAGTACTGATACCTCCTATGATATTACAACCATATGTGGAAAACGCCATCTGGCATGGACTCGTGCATAAACATCCCGATGAAAAAGGCCTGCTGGATATTGAAATCTTACTGGAAAAAAGAAGCCTGGTGTGTACCATCACCGACAACGGAATAGGCAGGAAGAAAGCAATGGAAATAAAGGAGAAGAAAGGACGGTTGCATAATTCTGTAGGCATGAAAGTAACGGAAGGCAGGATAGACCTGATCCGGAAAATCAATAACAAAGAAGCAAAGGTAACTGTCACTGATCTTGAAGATGAATCCGGAAAGGCCACCGGTACAAAGGTGACCATCATTTTACCTGCGGAGTTTATATTTTAATTTACTCAACTGATAAACCTAAAACAGCTGATAGCTAACAGCTAACAAAAGCTACTTGTATGAGCGAAATAAAAGCTATCATCGTTGATGATGAACAGCATTGTATTGATGCACTACAAACAATGTTGGAAAAAAAATGTCCCGGTGTACAGGTGACCGGTTCCGCCAAAAGTGTGAGGGAAGCAAAGGAGCTGATAGACGACCTGCAGCCTGATATCGTATTCCTGGATGTGGAAATGCCTTATCAGAACGGGTTTGAGCTGCTGAAATTATTTGATAAGGTATACTTCGACGTTATCTTTACCACTGCATATGAACAATATGCCCTGAAAGCAATTAAGTTCAATGCACTGGATTACCTGCTGAAACCCTTTAGCGTAAAGGAGTTACAGGATGCGTTGGAAAAATGCAGGGAGAAAAAATTAAGCCGGCATAAAGACCAGGGTATATCGCCTATGGAAGTGTTTCTGCAGAACATGAAAACCATGCAGCAAACCCATAAGAAAATTGCGCTGCCCACTATTAACGGCCTGGTGTTTATGCCCGTGCAGAACATTGTCCGTTGTGAATCTACCGGTAATTATACCCGCATCTTTTTTACCGATAAAAAAAACCTGATGGTATCCCGCCCCCTGAAAGAGTTTGAGGAGCTGTTGTCTGACGTGGATTTCTTCCGGGTACACAATTCCCACCTGATAAATATGCAGCAGATGCAGTCTTATATCCAGGGTGAGGGCGGGTTTGCGCTCATGAGTGATGGTACGCAGGTAGAAGTGTCCAGAAGACGCAAAGCAGATTTTCTGAAAAAGGCGATGCAGTTTTAAGCGATGATTTTCAGCGGATTCTTACAGCAGCATTCCGATTTTATTCGTTTTTATGCCAGTTATAATTAATTACCTACCATATAATAAATGGCTATTGCGGGCATATTGCAGATAAACTACTTTTGAATTACGATTTCAATATAACCGCAATATAAAGATTTTATACTCTGCATTACTAGCGTGATTAGCCCCAAAGAAAAAAGACACCGTCCGGTGTCTTTTTTGTTATGATGATTTCAAGCCAGTATTATACAAATATATAATTTTAATCAATTATAGCCATTTCATCTGCTTTGTGTTCCAGTTGATAAAAGGAAAGCAGCCGGCGTATTACCCCTTCCACGAGGGAATCCGGGCAGGATGCGCCACTAGTGAGCAGGATCGTTACCTTTTCTTTTTCCGGTAAAAAACTATCGTGGCTGACCTCTTCTTTATGGTGAAAATCCCAGTGATTGATAGCGTTTGCAGATAGTATTTTTTCGGGAGATGAAATAAAATAAGTGGGCAACTTTTCTTCGCACAGTTCCACGAGATGCGATGTATTGGAGCTGTTGTATCCACCCACCACGATCGCCAGGTCGGCGGGTTCCTGCAACATACCGGTAACGGCAGTCTGGTTATCGTTCGTAGCATAGCAGAGCGTGTCGCGGGTATCAGCAAAACGTTCTCCCGCGGTGGCTTCTGTTAGCTGGAAATGCGTTATCATCACCTGCCGGATATAGTCGGCAATCGCCTGTGTTTCGGTGGCCAGCATGGTGGTTTGATTTACCACGCCTACACGCTGGAGGTCAGTAACCGGGTTGAATCCGGGCGAATACTGACCTTTGAAGAGGGCGTTAAACTCGTCCGGGGAACGCTCTCCGGTAATGAATTTCGCCAGCAGTTCCGCTTCTTTGATATCTTTTACCACCACGGTAGGAGTGCCGGAGGCGCTATGTGAAAAAGTGGCCCTGGTTTCCTCATGTTTGGGTTTGCCGTGTACTATTACAGTATAGTTTTTCTTACCGATCTGGTCCGCCTTGTTCCATACCCTTTCCACAAACGGGCAGGTAGTGTTGTATTTGAGCGGTTCAATACCCAGCGAGGCCAGTTGCCGTTCAGTTTCAAGGGTAGTGCCAAATGCAGGGATGATCACTATATCATCCGGTTGCAGGCTTTCCCAGGGAACCAGCTGTTTACCTGCTGTATCCATAATAAACTGAACGCCACGGTCCAGCAGGTCGTTGTTCACATGCGGGTTATGGATCATTTCACTAAGGAGGAAGATCCGTTTGCCGGGATTTTCATCTACTGTTTTAAAGGCAATTTCAATGGCGTTTTCCACGCCGTAACAGAATCCGAAGTGCCTGGCCAGTAGGATCCTGACAGGACCAAAATCAAGCTCGGTGGGAGTGAAGTCCTTTTTCATGCGGTCCTGCTGTTTGCGCTGGTTTTTGATGGCGCTGATCAGCGGACTGCGATATATAACCGGAACGTTAAATGTTTTCATGTGTTAGAATAACGGAAAATTAAAGGACAAAGTTAATCAGTTTTCCTTGCTCACTTTGTCCAGCCATGCTTTTTCTTCTGCACTAAGGCTGTTGTAGCCTCTTTCATTGATTTTATCCAGCAGCTGATCCAGCCTGGAAGGGTCTTTATCTTCCGTTTTTTTCACCACTTTCAGCGGCGATTTCCTGGGTTTGAATTTACGGGTAACAGGCCGCTGCTGCCGGCGGTTGTTGAAATCGAACAACCATATCAGGGGTTGGCAGAGGTCAGTGCCTGCCTGCAGGGTACGTATATAAAGGAAGCCGAGCAGGGATCCTCCCATGTGGGAGATCAACCCGCCGATATTGCCATCAGGTATGGAGATCAGTCCGAGCAGCACCAGCGCCATGGCCAGCCATTTCAGTTTTACGCTGCCAAGGAACATGAGGCCGATCTCGAAATTGGGCATCAGGGTTGCGGCAGCCACCAGGATACACATGATGGCGGCGGAAGCGCCTACCATGGTGGTACCCACATACCCGGGGAAAAGGCTGGCGCTCAGCAGGTACAATAACCCGCCGGCAATACCACCCAGCAGGTAAAGGGGCAGCACCCGTTTGTTACCGAGGAAATCCCTGAACAGGTTACCAAACCAGTACAGGTTGATCATGTTAAAAAGAACATGAAAAATCCCTACATGGGTGAACATGTAGGTAATCAGCCCCCAGGGCTTTAGTATAAATACGCTCAGCGGCACGTTCATGGCCAGTTGCTCGTAAGTCCAGTCAAATGGAGTGGGCTGCTTGGTGATGAACGCAATAAGTCGCAGAATATTTAATCCCAGGAAAACGACGATATTCCAGAAAAGCAAATGGTTGACTGTGTTTCCTTGCCTTAGCCAGTAGCGAATATCCGATTGAAATGAGGTCCCGTTCATATGTACAAATTAAAATAAAATCCGGGATTTAATAATTGTATTTAACATTTTGAATGCAGGAAAAATAAGCGCGTTCACTGCAAATGAATATCACTTTCCCATCTCCTGTTAACAACAATTAATCCGGCTGCCGGTTCTTTCCGTGTCAAAAAAAATGCCCGTTTATGCAGTTTAATTTTTTATCGTAGTATAATTATTAATAATACATTTTAAAAATATCTGAAAAGGCCGTTCCATACCGCAGCGAACGTTGATTTTCTTCAATAAAAATACGTATAAACGGGTATTTTTTCGTATTTTTGCCGTCCCATAAAACAGGGTATCCGGGTATTCCGGGTAAAATTTTAAATTTTTTATGAGCGAAAACAACATTTCTAACGAACAAAACGCTGAACAGCAGGCTCCTGCAGCTCAGGCCGCAGCAGAAACAGCGACAAAGAAGGCTCCTGTTGTAGAAACCGCTCACGACGATTTCGATTGGAGCGTTGACAAGCGTAACGTTTCTTCTTACAGCAAAGAAGAAAAAGAAAAGTACGACCAGACTTACGACAGCACTTTCAAGGTGTTTGAAGAAAACAGCCTGCTGACTGGTACTGTTGTGGGTTTAACCAACACAGATGTGGTGATCAACATCGGCTTCAAATCTGATGGCCTGATCTCCCTGAACGAATTTCGTGATTTACCAGGCCTGAAGATCGGCGACGAAGTGGAAGTACTGGTAGTGGAAAAAGAAGACCGCGATGGTAACCTGCACCTGAGCCGTAAACAGGCCCGCCAGAAACGTGCATGGGAAAAGATCGTGGAAGTTTACAAAACAGGCGAAGTGGTTACCGGTACTGTTACCAGCAAAACCAAAGGCGGCCTGATCGTAGATGTATACGGTATGGAAACATTCCTGCCTGGTTCTCAGATCGATGTGAAACCAGTTACAGACTACGACCAGTTTGTAGGCAAAACTATGGAGTTCAAGGTGGTGAAAGTAAACGAAACCATCCGCAACGCCGTTGTTTCCCACAAAGCGCTCATCGAAAGCGATATCGAACAACAGAGAGTGGATATCATCAGCAAACTGGAAAAAGGCCAGGTGCTGGAAGGTACTATCAAAAATATCACCGACTTCGGTGCGTTCATCGACCTGGGTGGTCTGGACGGTTTGCTGTATATCACCGATATCAGCTGGGGCCGTATCTCCCATCCGAGCGAAGTACTGCAGATGGATCAGAAAATCAACGTTGTTGTGCTTGACTTCGATGACGAAAAACGTCGCATAAGCCTGGGCTACAAACAACTGACCCCGCATCCGTGGGATACTTTACCAGCTACTATCACCGAAGGTGCTAAAGTAAAAGGTAAAGTTGTGAACATCGAAGATTACGGTGCATTCCTGGAAATCATGCCAGGTGTGGAAGGTCTGGTTCACGTATCTGAAATCTCATGGGCTTCTACGCCTATCAACGCTAAGGAATTTTTCAAATTAGGAGAAGAATACGAAGCCGTTGTAGTTACCCTGAGCAAGGAAGAACGCAAAATGAGCCTGTCTATCAAGCAACTGACAGAAGATCCATGGTCTACTATCGAAACCAAATTCCCTGTTGAAAGCCGTCACAAAGGTATCGTGAAAAACATCACTCCTTATGGCGTTTTCGTTGAACTGGAAACCGGTATCGGCGGTATGATCCACATCTCTGACCTGAGCTGGATCAAACGTTTCAACCACCCGTCTGAATACACTAAAGTAGGTAACGAAATAGATGTAGTGATCCTGGGTATTGATAAAGACAACCGTAAACTGAGCCTCGGTCACAAACAGATCGAAGAAGATCCATGGAACACTTTTGAAACTATCTTCCCGATCAACTCTATCCACGAAGGTACTGTTGTGAAGAAAGATGATAAAGGTGCTACCGTTCAGCTCCAATACGGTCTGGAAGCATATGCTCCTGCACGTCACCTGAGAACTGAAGATGAAAAGCCAATCAACGTTGAAGATGTGAAAGAATTTATGATCATTGAATTTGACCGCAGCGAAAAGCGTATACTGGTTTCTCATACCCGCGTTTGGGAAAAAGCTCAGGCTGAAGAAAAACAAGCTGTTGTTAGAGAGAAGAAAGAAGAAGCTGACAAAACCCGTAAGGCGGTGAAAAACATCCAGGGTAAAGTTGAAAAAGCTACTTTAGGTGATCTCGGCGCTTTAGCTGAACTGAGAGAAAAACTGAAACAATCTGAAGGCGGCGAAGAAAAAAGCGCGCAATAAGATCCGGTTTCATTAAATAATAAATCCCGCTTCGAGTGATCGGAGCGGGATTTTTTTTATGGAGATATAAATCCTTATTTCATCAGCAACGACAGCTTCGCATCGTTAAATTCCAGCAAGCTATCCAGCTTCATGTTGGCCAGTGCATACCTGGGATCATGACGGTTGTGCGCTTCAGGAACCACCACTGTGGTCATTCTTGCGGCTTTGGCTGCCGTCATCCCGGTTACGGAATCCTCAAAGGCAATACAGTTCAGCGGATCGCTGCCCAACGCTTTGGCACAGGCCAGGTATACAGCCGGATGCGGTTTACCATAGTCCTCAAACTCGGCGGAATATACCGCCTGAAATGCGTCCTTTATCTGCAAATGTTCCAACGCCGCATTGATCAGGCGAAGTGGGGAAGAAGACGCCAGCCCCATTTTGAACCCTTTCTCCCGGAAAAATTGAAGAATATACTGCAAACCTTCCATCGGATGCCCTTCTGCTATGATCTTCTGTATCACGCTGTCGATAATCTCATTTACCACCTGCTCCGCACTCTTCCCTTCCCATTTATAGTAATTATGCCAGTAACTCACTACCTCTTTGGTGCGCAGGCCCGTGGTTAGATGCGTTAGCT
>JBCNPS010000323.1:0-8520 GCA_039593235.1 Chitinophaga sp.
ATAGATAATGCTAATATTTTAGTGCACCAGCTTTGCCTGATGTTCTGCTTCCACTTCCACTACCGGCTTACGGCTGATTTTCTCCTGCAGGAACTGGAATATTACAAACAGCACAGGTATGATGAATACACCCAGGACCACCCCGGTAAACATACCACCTACCGTGCTCCAACCAATTGAGTGATTGCCTTTGGCAGATGCGCCTTGTGTAAAGATTAATGGCAGCATACCAACAATAAAGGCAAAGGAAGTCATCAATATTGGACGAAGACGAAGCTGTGCTGCTTCCAAAGCCGCCTCAACAAGCTTATAACCTGCCCTTCGCCGTTGTATGGCAAACTCCACAATCAGGATCGCATTTTTAGCCAATAATCCTATCAGCATGATCATACCTATTTGTACGTAGATATTGCCCTCTATGCCGCTTAAGCCAATAAAACTATATACACCTAATATACCCGTAGGTACGGTAAGGATTACTGCCAGTGGCAGGATATAGCTTTCATACTGTGCAGCCAGCAGGAAGAATACGAACAATACACTCAATAAAAACACGAACGCAGTTTGGTTCCCTGCTCTTATCTCTTCCCTCGTAATACCTGTAAACTCATAGGCATATCCTTGTGGCAATGCCTTTTTCGATACTTCTCCAATGGCTTTAATTACATCACCTGTACTATAACCTGGTTTAGGTGTAGCATTAATGGTAACAGCACTATACAAGTTGTTCCGTGTTACTGTTTCCGGGCCATATACACGTGTGAATTTGGCCACTGTACTTACCGGTACCATCGTACCCAGGTTGTTCTTTACATAAATCGCATCCAACGAACTTTTATCCATCCGGTATGAAACATCGGCCTGCGCCATTACGCGGCTATATTTCCCGAAACGGTTAAAGTCTGAAACGAAACTACTACCATAATACGTTTGCAGCGTACTCAACAAATCACCAACAGATACACCCAATTGTTTCACTTTTATATCATCTATATCAATTGTGTATTGTGGATTACCCGTATTAAAAGTAGTGAACGCACTAGCCACTTCCGGCCGCTGACTTAATGCACCAACAAACCCCCATGCCGTTCCTGCTAATTTCTCCAGCGATCCGTTTGTTCTGTCCTGCAACATCATTTCTACCCCGCTCACATTACCGAAACCCTGTATTGTTGGAAAACCAACAAAAAAAGTTAAGGCATCATGTACCTGCATTGATTTGCCTAACAAACCGCCTGCAATAGCAGTCGGGTCTTTTACAACACCTCTCTCCTTACGGTCTTTTAACCTTACAAATATTGCAGCATTAGGGGAAGCGTTCGCATTTGTTACGAAGTTCATTCCATTTGCAGCCCATACGTCGCTCACACCCTCATCGTTTATCACAATTTTACTGATCTGGCTCGTTGCATTCTCCGTTCTGCTAAGTGAACTACCGGGAGGTGTTTGGGTAATACCAACTACAAACCCCTGGTCCTCATCCGGAATAAACCCGGTAGGTGTTGTTTTGATCAGCCAAACAGTAGCAACCACCACAAGCAATAATCCGGTAATAGCCACCCATCTGTTTTTCAGCAGGAATTTGATGCTCCGTATATATCTTGCCGTCATGGCATTAAAAGCGGTATTAAACGCATCGAAGAAACGGGCGCCAAAACCTTTTTTCTGTCCACCTTCGCCTATATGCTGGTTCTTTAAGAATAAAGCACACAACGCCGGACTTAGTGTTAACGCATTCACCGCAGAAATAACGATAGCAATGGCCAGTGTAAAGGCGAATTGTTTATAGAATACGCCTGCAGGACCTTGTACAAAGCTCACCGGTATAAACACTGCTGCCATTACCAATGTGATTGAAACAATCGCACCGGATATCTCACTCATCGTTTTAACCGTTGCCTCTCTTGCCGCTAAATGCTCACGTTCCATCGTTGAGTGTACGGCCTCCACCACCACAATGGCATCATCCACCACAATACCAATAGCCAGTACCAATGCGAACAATGTAAGCAGGTTAATGCTAAAGCCGAATAATTGCAGGAAGAAGAAGGTACCTATAATCGAAACAGGAACAGCAATTACCGGGATCAGTGTAGAGCGGAAATCTTGCAGGAAAACGAAAACCACGATAGCCACAAGGACGAACGCAATGATCAGTGTTTCTTTTACCTGGTCGATAGATGCATCCAAAAACTCCTTGGAGTTGTACATTATCTTAAACTTCATACCATCGGGTAACGCCCTGTCAAATTCTCCGATCTGTCGTTCCAGTTCGGTAAGAATTTCATTGGCATTGGAACCCGGTGTCTGCACAATACCAAAACCGGTAGCCGGTTTGCCATCAAGTAAATTCGAGGCAGTATAAGTATAGCCACCAAGTTCAACCCTGGCCAGATCTTTAAGACGAAGAACAGAACCATCGTTCTTTGCCTTAATCACCATATTTTCATACTCTTCAGGCTTATTTAACTTTCCCTTGTATTTAATAATATACTCGAAAGATTCTTTACTACTTTGTCCCAAACGCCCTGGTGCAGCTTCTACGTTCTGATCTTTGATCGCATTCATCACTTCAGTTGTAGAAAGATTATTAGCAACAAGCCTGTCTGGTTTCAACCAGATACGCATCGAATAATCCTTTGAACCAAATGGCTGCACCTGTGCCACCCCTGGTATACGTTGTAACTGAGGGATGATATTAATTCTTGCATAGTTATTCAAGAACAGTTCGTTATACTTAACGCTATCCTCGCTATATATCGCCACAAACATCAGGAAGCTGCTCTGTACTTTCTGTGTAGAAAGCCCGGCTTGTAATACTTCGGGAGGGAGCTGGCTGTTAGCTTTAGATACGCGGTTTTGTACGTTTACCGCCGCAATATCAGGATCCGTTCCCTGTTTAAAAAAAACTGTCAGGGTGTAGCTACCATCGTTGTTGGAATTGGAGGTCATGTACGTCATGTTCTCCACACCATTCACCGATTCTTCTATCGGGGTAGCAACTGTACGGGCTATCACCTCCCCGTTGGCGCCGGGGTAATTGGCTATAACCTGTACAGATGGCGGCGCAATCTCAGGAAATAAAGCCGTAGGCAGGGAGAATAAAGACAACCCTCCCAGTATAACCAATATGATAGAAATGACCGTAGATAACACCGGCCTTTCAATAAATCGTTTTAACATAAATAACAATTATGGTTGCGGTATATCCGCGCGAACACAAGCAGTGCATGTGTGTAACAACACTGCCTGCGTCGCAATTTGAATAATGTTTTGTGTAAACGTTCTTAACACTGGCGTGCTCTCACGCTTAATTACTTTAAAGCAGCGGCCTTGCTTTCAACAAACTATCTACAGATACCATCTGTGGCTGAATAACAACGCCATCTTTTAAACCACCCATCATCATGGTAGATTGAGAAGATAATACGATCTTATCTCCCACTTTTACGCCATCAGTAACAAAATAATAATTAGGTGTTTTGCCGGAAATGGTTAGCGGTTTTGTAACAATCTTATTACTATCGGCCACCGTATAAACGAACACTTTGTCCTGCAGTTCAAACGTGGCTTCCTGGGGAATTACCAATGCAGAAGCATGTAAAGTAGGTACTCTGACTTTACCGGTACTGCCACTTCTCAGTATTCCCTGTGCATTAGGAAAGCTGGCACGTAAACTAATTGCACCAATAGTTTTGTCAAACTGCCCTTCCACTATTTCAACTTTTCCTTTTTCAGGATAAACACTTCCATCTGCCAGGATCAATTCTACCGGTGGCATTCCTTTTACTTTTTCAGCAACACTGTTACCTGGATATTTTTCTTTGAATTTGAGAAAATCGGTTTCACTCAAAGAAAAGTAAACACGCATGTCCTTTACTTCAGAAATAGTGGTCAATGCGCCTGCCATTCCTCTGCTAACAAGGCTTCCTGCTTTAAAGGGAATAGTACCTATATAACCATCGCTGGGTGCGGTAATATTTGTGAACCCAAGATTGATACGGGCGGCTTCTACCTGGGCCTGTGCCTGGGCTACATTAGCTTTCGCTGAATTGTAACTTGCTTCGGCTGATTTTAATTGAACATCCGATACCACATTATTACTAAGTAGCGGTTTCAATTTATCAACGTTGATTCGTGCATTCTCTAATGCCGCTGTTGCAGCTTGTAAATTGGCAGTGGCAGTGTTGAGTTGTTCTGCATAAGGTCTTCTGTCGATCGTGAAAAGTGTCTGACCTTTACTAACGTAAGCGCCTTCATCTACTGAAATGTTCGTCAGATAGCCATCTACCTGTGGTCTTATTTCCACGTCACGGGTTCCTTCCACCGAAGCAGGGAAATCCTGAAACGTTGTAGCAGGCAATGTAACTGCTTTAATTACGGGTAAAGATGCTGGTGGCGGAGCATCATTCTTTGCCTGCGATGTGCTGCAGGCAGACAATACCGAAAGAACTAAAAAACTATAAAGTAAGCCTGCCGGCAATGTGGTCAATGTTGATTTCAATGGTTTCATTACTACTTTGTTTTAAACGACTAACAATAAAATTCCCCCGAGCGGTCAAGGCAGGTAACGGCAGCCTTGCTTCGCAAGCAATCAATATCAGTGACAGCAATCGGGTTGTGAAATACAGGTAGGTAGCCCCGCAACACTCAGACACCTATAATGTTACAGCACATTATACGTTTGAGCACAGCAATATGTTACTACTGTAAAAAAGAAAATGAAGATTTGCGGTCGGCCGCTAAAAAATTCTCATCGGTTTTCAAATTTTGAATGATGCACGGGCGACATCATTATTTTAAACACAATGCAAAAATAGATATTTAAAGTTAACGCACGTTTAAATTATTACGGGTTTAATTGTACTTTTCACGGATACTCTTTTGAAATGATGCAGGAGTGAATCCCGAATGCTTCTTAAAGAAGCGGTTAAAATAAGCATCATCTTCAAAATTCAACTGCGCTGCAATCTGCTTAACAGAGTGCTCTCCCCAATACAGTAGCCGTTTTGCTTCCATAATGCGCTTTTCATCGATGATGAATTTGGCATTTCTTCCCAGCAACGCTTTTACAGTGTCATTTAAATGTCCCGGGGAAACGTACAACATTTCTGCATAGTCAGATACCTGCGCTTTCTCATGAAAATGCTGATCAACCAGTATTTTAAACTGCCGCGCCATATTATATTGTGAACTTTCTGCACTCATCCAGTTACCGGATGGTTCAGAAATACGTCCACATGCAATAACAAAAGCATTCAGCAGGTTACGGATAATCGCTTCCTTACGCAGCTTATCGCTGTTATACTCTTTCCTGATCAGGTCTGCATACGACAACACCTCTTCCAGCTGCTCCTCATTCAACGGCACCATACCGGAACTGAATACACAACGCCAGCAACTCACCACTCCCAGCATTTCGGGCACCAGGAAGTCGTTGGTGAAATATATATTGATCAACTCTGCATCTTCACTCATTTCGTGCTGGTGTACCTGGTTAGGCTCCATCAGCATCAGCGCCGGCGCCGTCATATCATATCTTTTAAAATCGATCGACTGCCGTATGCTGCCTTTTATCAATATATCTATGCTATATCCGTTATGACGATGGGGAACATTCATATCGCCCATACATTCAAGTCCGTTCCATTCACTCATGAAAAAGTTGGCACCTTCTGCATAATCACAGTTATAAACCTGTACATCCGAATTTCGTGTTACAACACGTTCTAATAGTTCCATTGGTTTACTAATTTATTGGTAACCATCATTAATTTGAGGCGTAAAGGTAGTTGAATAAATATTGTTGCTCCAACTATACCGCCTATAGATAATTTCTATATTACCCCTCTCTTTATCAACTATATTATTTCCCTTCCTCTACTTTTTCCGCAGGTTTTTCCTGCACCAGTACAAGGTCGCTCAGCTTCACATTGATAGGAATATTACCGATTTTCACAATGGCCCGTTTGTCGCGAATCTCCAGCACCTTACCCACCTGCCGGTTGGTCACTATCTTCACCTGCATTCCTACTTCTATCTGGCCTTTGATCTCTTCAAATTTGTCCTGTATTTTTTTATTGAGATGATCGGTGTGTTGTTTCTCCCGGCGGCGGAATAACAGGATCTCGGCCTGTTTCATTACTTTCTCCTTATCATCGGCGCGTTTCCATTCTATCACGATCTGCTTCAGCTTTCGCTCCATATCTTTCAGGTACTGCAGGTCATCTTCCTTGATCTGGTTTTGCAATTTCAGCAAAGTATATTGCTGCTGCTTACGTTCTTTATCGGCCAGTATCTCGTACTCCTTCTTCAACCGCTCATTTTCCTTCAGCAATTTCTGCAGCTCTTTCTCTTTATGTTCTACTTTCTGCAGATCCTGTTCGGCTTTGTTCAGCAGTTTATCCAGCTGGAAATGTCCTTCATCCACCAGTTTCTTAGCCCGCGCAATGAGCGAGGGGTGCAAACCGATCCTCTCGGCAATGGAGAACGTATAAGAACTGCCGGGCTTACCCACCATCAGTTTATACATAGGCATCAGGGTTTGTTCATCAAAGCCCATGGCCCCGTTAACGATCCCTTTCACCTTGTTGGCCATCACCTTCAGGTTCAGGTAGTGCGTGGTAACCACGCCATACGCATGCTTCTTTGCCAGTTCCTCCATGATCACCTCTGCAAAAGCGCCGCCCAGGTTCGGATCGGATCCGCTTCCCAGCTCGTCTATAAAGAACAGCGTTCTGCCATTGGCGTTTTCCATGAAATATTTCATGTTCTTGAGATGGGAACTGTAGGTGCTCAACTCAAATTCGAGCGACTGCGTATCCCCGATATGGATCATCAGCTGTTTAAAAATACCGATCTGTGACGAAGGGTGCACCGGCACCAGCAGGCCCGACTGCAGCATCAGCTGGATAAGCCCGATAGTTTTCAGGGTCACCGTTTTACCACCGGCATTAGGCCCGCTGATCACCAGGATATGCGCATCTTTATCCAGGTTAATGCTCACCGGGATGGTTGGCTTCTGGTTCTTCCTGTTGTAAAGCAGCAGCAACGGGTGGTAAGCCTGTATAAGATTGAGCTGCGAATGTGGCACCAGCATGGGGAAATTGGCGTCCATATCCAGCGCCAGCTTAGCTTTTCCCCGGATAAAGTCGAAGGTGCCAAGTATCTCATGATAGCCGTTCAACAGGAAGGAAAAACTGCTTAGCGAAGCCGTCATAGCTTTAAGGATACGGTATACCTCGCGGCCTTCCTCTCTTTCGAGCGACTGTATATCATTATTCAGCTCAATGGTTTCTTCGGGCTCCAGGAAAGACGTTTTACGAGTATCCGATTCCCCGTGAATGATCCCCTTTACCATGCGCTTATTTTCCGCATAAATGGCCACTACCCTGCGCCCGTTGAGGAAAGCCTCTTCCTGGTCGGCCAGGTAGTTGAGTTTCTGCAGTTTCTGCAGGATGCGGTCAAACACCCGGCGCAGTTCCGTGCGCTTGCGGTACAGCGAAATACGGATGCGGGCCAGTTCCGGGGAAGCGTTATCCCTTACCTGCCCGGTTTCATCCAGTACCTCGTCGATAGTGGCGGTGATCTTCTTTTCGTAATGGGTTTCTTTGATCACTTCGTACAATGCAGCGTACTGGGTACGGCGGTCGGGATCAAAAAAGCGGACGATGCTATGCATGCTCTCTGCCAGTTTGCGCAGCAGCATGGCCTGTTCCCCGGTTAATACCGCGCCTTCGATAGATAGCAGGCGCAGTTCTCTTTTGAGGTTCAGTATAAAATCGTTCGGAAAGTTTTCCTGTAACAGGGTGAGTTGTTTATATTCATGTGCCTGTTGCAGGGCGGTTTTTACGTAATCTATATGCGTGTGCAGGCGGAGCGCTGCGGCCATTTCCTTGCCCAGCTCTGTTTTGCAATGCTCTTGCAGCAATGCCTGTACTTTGTCGAATTCCAACTGCATCAACGCAGATTCAGGAAAATATTTCAAGTGTTATTTATTTAAAGTAAAAAGGCACCAACAACCGGGTAGTGTTCGTGTCTGCGTAAAAGGTTTACGTTCATATGCGCGCAAAGGCGCTGCCAATATAGTGGCGGAGAAAGCTGATCCGGGAAAAATAATTAATTCTTGTTCATCTTTATTGTCATTATGCTATCAAACGTTATCCGGCAATTCCGGCTTACTATCGGTTCCTGCTGCTGCTGACGTATGCTTTTGGGCGGTTTTCAGGGCGCTCCTAAGTTCCTGGAAACTGCAAAAGAATGTTAAAGTTACTTAACTTGTTCGTCTCCTCCATCATATATTACGTAAATTATAAAAAGGAAAGGCGTTTTAAAGATGCCCGGAATGGCTGTAACGCTTTAACAGCAGCGGCTTCGGACATATAAAAAAAAGCTGCATCTTTGAAATATTATTTTTATGAGAAAGTATTCAATATTCATTTGCCTGATCGCCCTGGCGTTTTCCGCCTGTGCCCAGCAAAAAAAAGACAAAGTGCCAGGAGATATGGAAGTAACCAGCAA
>JBCNPS010000324.1:0-8490 GCA_039593235.1 Chitinophaga sp.
CCGAATATCAACCTGGATAACCCCGACGAGGATGCCGCCAGGTTAAATATTGTAACCAATACAATTAATAAAAATTTTAATATATTTTTGTCAAATTCTTTTGGCTTTGGAGGAACAAATTCTTCCCTGATAGTAAGAGGGTGGAATGGAAAATAAATATGCTTAACTTTGGCGCTCGGAATAGGATTAGCTGACTAACAGACTGAATAAACACAAATTATTAACCGACCTATATCTGATTTCACACTTTATGGACATTAGAGAGATAATAACTGTTACGAATAAGTTTCTGGTAGAGGAGTTTGAAGCAAACCCCGCAACCATCACGCCTGAAGCAAACATGAAATCCACGTTGGATCTGGACAGCCTGGATTATATAGACATGGTGGTAGTAATAGAAGATAACTTCGGATTTAAAGTAAAACCGGAGGAGTTCCAGGCTATTGTTAGCTTCCAGGATTTCTACAATTATGTAGCCACTCGTGTACAACAAAAAGAACTGGTATAATGCCTTCCTGGCAAGGAAAGTCTAAAGGAAATAAGTTCGGATATAGTTGTTTTGTTTTCCTGTTGAAGCATGGAGGGGTAGCACCGGCGTATCTGCTGCTGAAGTTTGTGGCCTTCTATTTTTTTGCATTTTCCTGGAGTTCCTCAAAACCTGTCTATCATTATTTCCGCACCAAAATCGGCTACAGCCGGGGGCGTGCATTACTCAGTTTATACCGGAATTATCATGTATTTGGCCAAACACTGATCGATAAGGTGGTGGTAATGGCTGGTATGTCCAATAAATTCACTTTTGAATTTGAGGGAGAACATTATTTGCGCGAAATGATTGCCGGCGGCAAAGGCGGCATCCTTTTAAGCGCACATGTGGGTAACTGGGAAGTAGCCGGTCATTTGTTCAAGCGCCTGCAAACCCGTATCAATATCGTGATGTTCGATGGAGAACACCAGCGGGTAAAGGAATACCTTTCCGGTGTTACCGGTGACCGGAACATGAATATTATTGTGATCAAAGACGACCTGTCGCACATTTACGCCATCAATGAAGCATTGAATAACAAGGAGCTGGTGTGCATGCATGCCGACAGGTTCCTGCCAGGCAACAAAACAACAACGGCGTCCTTTTTAGGACAGGACGCACTTTTCCCGGTAGGACCTTTCCTGCTGGCTGCCACTTTCCGGGTACCGGTTTCCGTGGTATTCGCCTTCAAGGAATCAGCTACCCATTATCATTTTTTTGCCACCGAACCCCGTTTATACCACGGTCGGCGTAACCAGGGAGTAGAAACAGCCCTGCAGGATTTTGTGCAGCATGTGGAAGAAAAAGTATACCGTTACCCGGTACAATGGTTCAATTATTATGACTTTTGGGAATAATGCGTGTTTTTACTGTTAATAATTTCGTATAATTCTATTTATTTCGTGTTTGATTTTTAATAATAACTTGCGCAGATGTTTATTCATTCAGACGATATTACCGCCTATATTCCCCAGCGTACACCCATTGTGATGATCAGTGGCATCCTGGCTGTAGATGGCCCCGTAACCCGTACCGGTCTGCATATCGCTGCAGATAATGTTTTTGTGGAGAATGGTGTGCTCACCGCGCCCGGCCTGATGGAAAATATTGCACAAACCGCCGCCGCCCGTATCGGCTATATCGCCAAACAGCAAAATACACCCGTTCCCCTGGGATTTATCGGCGCTGTAAAAGACCTGGAAATACTGGAACTGCCGCCGGCAGGACAAATGATAGAAACCACCACGGAAATCGGCGGTGAAGTATTCAATGCCACCATGGTAACCGGCAAAGTAATGTTTGAAGGCCGCCTGATAGCACAATGCGAAATGAAAATATTCACCAATCCCCAAATTTAATCACACATGAACTGCAGAAAATTAATTGCACTTCCGATGCTGATGTTGAGCATGATGACCATGACCGCGAATGCTCAAACATTGAAGAACTTCCTGGATAACAAAGATTCTTCCTTCACCTGGCTGGGGGTCGACTTTACACAGGCTAAACTGATCGGTGACGCCGCCGCCAAAACGGATGCTATCGTTGATCATGAACTGACCGCCTTAAACCAGGTGATCGTAAACGAACAGAAAAAATATGATGTGCCAGGCGCTTTTCACCGCGATACCTACAAAACCAGCATTGGCATCGTGAATAAAAGAAATGAAGCCATCAACGGCGACGGCATGAAGTCAGACGACTCTGAAGATTTCGAACGCCTCAAAGCAGAAGACATTACCAAACTGGTGAAATCGTACGATTTTGCCGGAAAACACGGTGTTGGCGCATTGATCGTGATGGAAGGAATGAGCAAAACCAGCAAAAGCGCCTCTATGTGGGTAACCCTGGTAGACATGGACCGTAAAAATGTACTGATGACAGAACGTTACATCGGTAAAGGCCAGAAATGGAGCTTTGCATGGCGTAACTACTGGCTGGCTACCATTAAAAGCGTACTGGATGATGTAGACGACGACTACAGCAAACTGAGAACCAAATATGCAGAAGCCAAAGATCCGGAAGAACCAAAACCGGTTGTAACCACACCGCCTGCAGCAAACAAAGAAACCAAAGCACCCGCAGCAAAGAAACCAAAGAAGAAAGGATAAATTATGATACTGACTGAATGCACCAACATACTGATTAGATTCAATGAAGCAGATCCGCTGGGAATAGTATGGCACGGGCATTATGTGCGGTATTTTGAAGATGGCAGGGAAGCTTTCGGCGAAAAATACGGGCTCAGATACCTGGATATTTTCGATGAAGGATTCACCGTACCGGTAGTAAATGTACAATGTGATTACAAACGCTCTTTGCGCTATGGCGACAGGGTAGTGGTGGAAACAAGGTATATCGACGACCTGGCAGCAAAAATAAAATTTGAATACATACTTACCAATCCTGCCACAGGGGAAACAGTAGCAAAGGGTTCTTCCGTACAGGTGTTCCTGGATAAGGAAACAGCTTCCCTGCAATTGATCACCCCTCCCTTTTTCATGGAATGGAAAAGGAAGCACGGACTGGTATAACCAAAGGGTATTATGCAACAGGTGTATGTAGTAGCAGATAATATTGTGGGGCCTCTTGGCGGTACTACCCGGGAAAATTTTGACCAGGTGTTATCTGGCAACAGTGGCATAGCACAGCATAACAATGCTGCCTATGCCGCTGCTCCGTTTTATGGCGCCATTACAGCGCCTGAACAATTGGATGCGTTTACGGCGCATATTAACGTAAAAGGATACACGCGGTTTGAGAAGCTGCTGGCTGCTTCTGTGCAATCGGCCCTGCAACAAACCGCCATTACACTTTCGGATGCCCGCACCGGCTTTATTATTTCCACTACCAAGGGAAATATTGAATTGCTGGAGCAGCAGCCGGAAGGCGCGGTACCACCGGTGGAAGACATGCAGCTGTACGCTACGGCAAAAAAAATGGCCACACATTTTAATGCAGCCAATGAACCGCTGGTGATCAGCAGCGCCTGTATTTCCGGGCTGGTAGCCATTTTAACGGGGCAGCGGCTGATCCGGTCGGGGCGCTACGATCATGTGGTAGTTACCGGCGGAGATGTGCTCACCCGCTTTGTATTGTCAGGGTTTCAGTCGTTCCAGGCGGTAAGCGCCGTTCCCTGTAAACCCTTCGATGCCAACCGGGCGGGCGTTACGCTCGGGGAAGGCGCCGCCACCGTAATACTCAGCAGGGAAAAAGGCAACGCTGCTTTTTCGCTGGGCGCCGGCGCCATCAGCAACGATGCCAACCATATTTCCGGCCCTTCCCGCACCGGGGAGGAACTGGCGGCGGCTATACAGCTGGCGCTGAAAGGAAGCGGGCTAACAGCCGCAGATATAGGATTTGTATCTGCGCACGGCACCGCTACCCTGTATAACGATGAAATGGAAGCAAAAGCGCTGCACCATGCAGGCCTGGCCGATGTACCGGTGAACAGCCTGAAAGGCAATTACGGTCATACCCTGGGCGCAGCTGGCCTTGTGGAGGCTATTATCAGTATGCATGCCATGAAAGCAGGCGTAGTATTACCTACAAAAGGATTTGAAGTACCCGGTGTAAGTATGCCGGTGAATGTTCATAACACCCTGCTGCAAAAAACATCCCGCCACTTCCTGAAAACGGTTTCAGGCTTCGGCGGATGCAACGCAGCCATGGTCTTTAATCTTAACAGCTAAACAAAGTTATTGTCGTGTTTAATAAAGAAACAAAATCAGCACTTGAAGCAAAAGAAGCTGCATTACGCCTGGCATTTGCCCCGGTTGCTTTCCAGGCCACCAGGGCATTACGTGATATGGGCATTTTAACGGCTGTAAGTAACAGCCGCTCGGCCGGTATTACCATTGAAGAAATAATGGAACAAACAAAAATGTCGCGTTATGCTGTAAGAGTGCTGCTGGAAGCCGGTTTGGGCATGGAACTGGTGATTGTGAACAACAAGCGCTACACCCTTACCAAAACAGGTTACTTTATTTTACATGATCAACTTACCCGTATCAATATGGACTTTTCACAGGATATCTGCTATAAAGGCATGAATCACCTGCAGGAAAGTTTAAGAGAAGGAAAGCCCGCCGGTTTACGCGAACTGGGCCCCTGGGATACCATTTACCCGGGCCTGTCGCTGCTGCCGCCTGAAGTAGGCAAAAGCTGGTTCGACTTCGACCATTACTATTCAGACCTTGCTACCCCCCAGGCGCTGGATATTGTTTTTGAAAAGAAACCCAAACGTTTGCTCGATATAGGTGGTAACACCGGCAAGTGGGCACTGGCCTGCACCGCCAAAGATCCGGAAGTGGAAGTAACCATCTTCGACCTGCCGGGTCAGGCAGGGCTGGCACAGCAGAAAATGAAAGACGCCGGTGTGGAAAACCGCGTACATTTCCATATTGCCAACATTCTCCACGAAGAAGTACCCTTCCCGCAAGGCTTTGATGCCATCTGGATGAGCCAGTTCCTGGATTGTTTCTCCGAAGCGGAAATTGTTTCCATTCTGAAACGCTGCCGCGAAGCATTGAATGAGGATGGCACAGTATATATTCTGGAGCCTTTCTGGAACAGGCAGCAGTTTAAATCCGCCGCTTTCTGCCTGCAGCAAACATCCCTGTATTTTACCGCTATGGCCAACGGTAACAGCCAGATGTATCATACAGATGATTTCTTCCAGTGTATTAACGATGCAGGTTTAACCATCATCGAGGAAAATGACCAGATGGGAATGAACTATACGTTACTGAAATGTCAGAAAAAATAAACCCAATCGCATAAAATCTATAACGCCCAAAATCGTCACTTATGAAAACTGAGCAAGTTGATGTACTGGTAATAGGAGCAGGTCCGGCAGGAACAGTAGCGGCATCTATTATTCATCAGGCAGGCTACAATGTAAAAGTGGTGGAGAAACAGAAATTCCCCCGTTTTGTGATAGGCGAAAGCCTGTTGCCGCGCAGTATGGAGGCGCTGGAAGAAGCCGGCTTTATTGAAGCTATTAAAGCAAAAGGTTTTCAGCAGAAGTCGGGGGCAAAGTTTGTAAAGGGCGACGCACTCTGCGATTTTACTTTCCAGGAACAATTCACACCAGGCTGGACCTGGACCTGGCAGGTAACGCGCGCCGATTTTGATAAAACACTGGCAGACACCGTAGAAAGCATGGGGGTGCCGGTGGCGTACGAAACAACAGTAACGGATATACGTTTCAATGGATCCGATTCCATTACAACGGTAGAAGATAAAGATGGTCAGCAATCGCAGATCGCCGCCCATTTCATCGTGGATGGCAGCGGCTATGGCAGGGTGATCCCTAAATTATTCAACCTGGAGAAAAACTCCAACCTGCAGCCCCGCAAGGCGTTGTTTGCACATACCGTGGATACCCGCCGTTCCATGGCGGATGAGCCTAACCGTATCACTGCGGTGGTGCATAAACCAGGTGTATGGATCTGGATCATTCCTTTCGCCACAGGGATCACCTCCCTGGGCTTTGTGGGAGATCCTGAATTTTTTGAGCAATATCCCGGCACCGACGAGGAGAAATACCGCGCCCTGCTGGAGGCAGAACCCTATACCAGGGAGCGTTTCCGTGATGTGGAGCTGGTGTTTGAACCGAGAGTCCTGCAGTCGTGGTCCGCTACTACAGATAAGTTTTACGGAGATGGATTTGTGCTGACAGGCAATGTAACAGAATTTCTGGACCCGATTTTCTCTTCTGGTGTAACTTTGGCCTGTGTTTCGTCGCAAACAGCGGCAAAATTGGTGATCCGGAAGCTGAAAGGAGAAGAGGTTGATTGGGAAAAAGAGTACATGGAGCCTACCCTGCAGGGCGTGAACACTTTCCGCTCCTACGTAATGGCTTGGTACGAAGGCACCCTGGATACCATTTTCTTTAAGAAAAATGCCGATCCGCTGATAAAAGGGCAAATTTGTTCTGTTTTGGCGGGGTATGTATGGGATATGAGCAATCCCTTTGTAAAAAATCATGACACGGCATTAAAACGCCTGGCCAGGACTATCGAATTAACAGAAAAATTAAAAAGCGACCAGGAGATTGAATAGTGGATCGACATATATTACAGGAAGTTGCATCATACGGCAAAACAAGGTGATTTTAAATGGCGCTTTGTTGTGGGAGGCAGATCCGGCGTTGGAATTAGCGGCGTTTCTGCGGGCGGGATATGATCATTTTTCCGGTCAGTATCCTAAATTCCATAAAATGGATGCGTTGAGCAAGCTGGGCTGGCTGGCAGCGGAAGTGTTGCTGAAAGACACGGAGATCCGTTTGCTGGCGCCTGAACAAACCGGTATCGTATTATCCAACCGGAGCAGCAGCCTGGATACAGATCTGCGCTATTATGCCACAGTAAAGGATTTTGCGAGCCCGGCGCTGTTTGTATACACCCTGCCAAATATTGTGATGGGGGAGATCTCTATCCGGCATGGTTTTAAAGGAGAGAATACTTTTTTTGTGTCAGATGTTTTTGACACGGATCTGATGAGCGCCTATCCCGCGCAGCTGCTGGCAGAAACGCCTTTGCAGGCCTGTATTTGCGGATGGGTGGAAGTAATGGACCAACAATACGAGGCGGCATTATTCCTCGTGGAAAATAAACAGCGAAGCAATGGCATCCCCCTAACGGCGGCGGCTTTGTCTTCACTATATCAACAAAAATAACAGTTAATAACTTTAATCAAATTACAGTGGAAAAGTTGATGGCGGATCTGAAAGCGCAGATCATAGAACAATTGAACTTGCAGGAAGTAGCACCGGACAGTATTGGAAACGATCAGCCGTTGTTTACGAAAGAAGGGCTTGGGCTCGATTCTATCGATGCGCTGGAATTGATTGTATTGCTGCAACAGCATTATAATATCCGCATTGCCAACCCGGATGAAGGACCAAAGATCTTTCATTCTGTACGTACCATGGCAACGTATATCACCGAAAATCAAACCATAAAGGCATGAGTGAAAAGGTGTGGATAGCAGGTGGCGGGGTGATCAGTGGTATCGGGCTGGATATACCTGCCTGTATACAGTCGTTCCGGGATATGCAACCCGGTATGACGGCTATGCAGCACCTCTCCTCTGTGCATCGCAATACCTTTCCGGTAGCGGAAGTAAAGGCCGATAACGCCACCCTCGCCGACCTGCAGTGGATCCTGCACGCCTACCTGATGGAGGCCGCCTACCGCGAGGTGCTGCTGCAGCCGCTATTCTTCGACAGCCTGATCCAGGTCTACGAGGCTGGGCATATCCCCTGCGGCTGGGATGGCGAGTGGCCGAACGGTCAGCTGGTCATCTGCTGAGCCTCTGCGCTTGCGGCGAGCGCCGTCACCACGCAGGATGACCCTCGACCGACTTTCAGGAGACCTGCCGATGACCGTTCGCATTCCCGTGGACATCCGCGCTGTCAGCGCCGCCGACCATGCTGCCTGGCTGCCGCTCTGGCAGGGCTACCAGCGCTTCTACATGACCGAGATCGACGCCGCGACCAGCGACCTGACCTGGCAGCGCTTCCTCGACCCAAGCGAACCGATGTTCGCCGCCCTGGCCTGGCGCGACGGCGAGGCGATCGGTCTGGTGCACTGGATCTACCACCGCTCCTGCTGGACCACTGGCGACTACTGTTACCTGCAGGACCTGTTCATCGGCAAGGACGTGCGCGGCAACGGCATCGGCCGCCAGCTGATCGAACATGTCTACGCCGAGGCGGCCAAGGCCGGCTGCTCACGGGTGCACTGGCTGACTCACGAAACCAACGCCAAGGCCAAACTGCTGTACGAGCGCATCGGCGAACGCTCGGGGTTCGAGCAGTACCGCAAGCTGCTCTGAGTCGACAGCGCCGCGAAACGAAAACGCCCCGCTGATCAGCGGCGCGTTTTTGCATTGGAGATTGCGCAAGGTAGCTACCGGCCCGCGATTCGGCGTGGCGCGCTCCCACGTGGTGCCAACTC